>CAZTEZ010000006.1:18739-22528 GCA_964611815.1 uncultured Bacteroidia bacterium
TCGGTGAACGTCTACCTGAGCGTGCAGCCCACCGCCGGCCTCATCAAGCTCTACGAAGGCCAGTTTATGGAAGCCGACCTGCCCGGCGGTAAAATCGAAAACGCCATCGAGCTACCCCGCAAAGCGGTAACGGGCGATCAAAACGTTTGGGTTGTGAAAAACGGCAAGTTAGCCCGCCGTTCGGTGACCATCGAGAAAGTGCGCCCAGGTAGCGTTCTTGTAACCGGCATAGAGCCTGGTACGCTCGTGCTGACCGACCCCGGCGTCAGCGCACAAGCCGGTGAACCCGTCAAAACCGAGTTGGCGAAATGAGGAGCTTCCTGAGGTTTTTCCTGAAATACGGCATCTGGAGCGATGCCCTTGCGATTCTCATTGTCATTCTGGGCCTCGTATCGCTGTTTGCGATTAAACGCTCGTTTTTTCCGGAGCAAAAGGAGCGACAAATCAACATTGAAGTCACGTATCCAGGTGCCTCCCCGCAGGAGGTGGAAAAAGGCATTGTCAATCGCATTGAGCAGGAACTGGAGGGCATCGAAGGCATCGACGAGTACAAGTCGAGCTCAAGTGAAAACTTGGGCAGCGTTAACGTTTTCGGGCGATACGATTACAACACCAACGAGCTGCTGACGGACGTGAAAAACGCCGTCGATCGCATTAACTCCTTCCCCGAAAACGCCGAGAAGCCGGTCGTTTATCTGAAGAAAAATCTGGAGGAGGTCATTACCATCATCCTCACCAGCGAGGAGCAGTCCGTGCTGGAGCTCAAGCAGGAAGCCGAGCGTATTGAAGACGCGCTGGTGGCCATTGACGGTATTTCGCAGGTCGAAATCCAGGGCCTGCCGGCCATCGAGATCAGCATTGAAGTGGGCGAGGAAAAGCTGCGCGCTTACAACCTTCGCTTTGAAGATGTCGCCGATGCCGTGCGCCGCAATAATCTCGATCTCACCGCCGGTGAGATTGAGGGCAAGAACGAAGAGCTGCGCATTCGTTTGCGTGAAGAGTCTGTGGACGCGGACTCTATTGCGAACATCGTCGTCCGCACGACTGACAGCGGTAAGCTTATCCGCATCAAAGACATCGGCACGGCCCGCCGCCAGTTCGAAGACGTGCCCAACCAGTTGCTGTTCAACGGCAAAAATGCCATCGCCATTCGGGTGAACAAGTTGCGGGTGGAAGACCTTCTGAACATCACTGAAAAGGTGAAGGCGTATGTGGAAGACTATAACGCGCGCAAGAACGACACCCAGCTCATCATCGGGCGCGACCGCTCGGTAGGTCTCAATCAGCGGATTAGTCTGCTCGTCGAAAATGGTGCAATCGGTTTGTTGCTCGTATTAATCGTCTTGGGTCTGTTCCTGAACCTGCGCCTGGCCATGTGGGTGGCCATCGGCATCCCGATTTCGTTCTTTGGCATGTTCATCGCCGCCAACTTCCTGGGCATTACGATTAACATGCTCTCGCTGTTCGGGATGATCCTCGTCGTCGGTATTCTCGTGGACGACGGCATTGTGATCGCCGAGAACATTTACGCCAAAAAAGAGCGGGGCTACCCCCCGCTTAAAGCCGCCGTACGCGGTACGATGGAAGTCTGGCCGTCGGTACTGACGTCCGTCTCGACGACCATGGTCGCCTTCGTGCCGTTCTTCTTCATTGAGAGTACGCTTGGCGAGTTCGTCGGCGAAATGGCGCTCGTGGTCATCCTCTGTTTGGCCTTCTCGCTGATCGAAGCCGGCATCATCCTGCCCGCCCACTTGGTGCATTACAACGCGCTGAAGCCCACCAAGGCCATGAAACGCCTGCGCAATTTCATGGACAAGGGCATCGATAACATCCGCTTCAACTACTACGAACCGCTCGTCGAGTGGTTCCTGCGTTGGCGCTGGGCGACGGTCTGGATTCCGCTGCTCATCATGCCTGCCCTGGTTTACTTCAGCTTCTCGAGCGGCTGGGTGACGTTCACCTTCTTCCCCTTCATCGACTTCGACCAGGTGACGGTCGACCTCGCCCTGCAGCCCGGCACGCCCAAAGAAGAGACGCGCAAAAAGCTGCTCGATATCCAGGAGAAGGCGTTCAAAGCTGGCGAGGTCTTCAAAGATCGCCTGCCGAGCGAGTATGATAACCTCGTGGAAGACATCCAGTTGCAGCTGGGTACTTCTAGCGTAGGCAGCGGCCCGCACGTGGGCCAGCTGCGCATTGAGATACTCGATGCCGAAGCCCGCAACCAGCTGCCGAGCTATGAATTCGTCGCTGAGCTGCGCAAACTCGTGGGCAGCATTCCGGATGCCGAGGCTTTCACGATTGGCACCCGTCGGATTTTCGGCTCGCCGGTCAACATTCGCCTTAGTGGCGATGAAAAACAGCTGGAAGCGGCGACACAGTTCATCAAAAACGAGCTTCGCACCTACGATAAGCTCAAAGACGTGAAGGACAATCGCGTTAAAGATAAACGCGAAGTCGAGTTTGAACTGAAACCGCTGGCGTACATCAAGAACCTGCCCCGCGAAGAAATCGCCAGGCAGATCCGCAGCGGCTTTTTCGGATTCGAAGTGCAGCGCCTGCAATTACGCTCCGACGAAATGAAAGTCTGGGTGCGCTACCCCGAAGCTGACCGCCAGAGCCTGAGCGATCTGCTAGACATGCGCATCACCAGCCCTGCCGGCGAGAGTTTTCCGTTGTCCGAGCTGATCAACTTCAAGATCGTGCGCGGCATCCAGACCATCAAGCACTACAACGGCGAGCGCGAACTCACTGTCGAAGCCGACCTTGCCGACCAGAACGACCCAGTGCCACCCATCCTCCAGCGCATCGAAACGAAGGTCATCCCCAAAATGCAGGAGCAGTTTCCGGATGTCAGCTATTCTTTTGAGGGCCAGGCGAAAGAGAACCGCCGCGTGGCCGCCGCCGGTCAGGTGTACGGGCTGCTGGCGCTGCTGGTGATCGTCACGCTCGTGACGCTCTCGCTACGCTCGCTGCCACAGGCGCTGATCGTCGTACTGCTCACGGTGCCCATCGGCGTTTGCTTTGGCATACTGGGGCATGGAATCGAGGGCAAATCCGTCTCGCTGTTCTCGATTATTGGTATGATCGGCCTCACCGGTGTCATCGTCAACGATGCCGTCATTTTCGTAGACCGCTTCAACCGCAATCTGCAAAGCGGGATGCCTTTCCATGCGGCTATTGTGCGAGCCGGTGTGTTGCGCTTCCGGGCCATTTTGCTCACCTCGCTGACGACGGTCGCTGGTCTGTACCCGCTCATCCTCGAGACCTCCACGCAAGCGCAATTCTTGATTCCGATGGCCATTTCGATTGCTTACGGCGTCTTGTTCGCCACGGTGATCATCCTGCTCTTCGTGCCCGTCTACTTTTACATCATGAGCGACATCCGTGTCGGTCTTATCTGGCTCTGGACGGGCAGTAAGCCCGATTACACCCGCATTGAGCCGGCCGTTCGCGAGAAAAAACGCCTGCACGAAGAAGGCTTCGGTTTTGAGGAAGAAGCAGACGAGGAGCTGGAGGAGCTGTCGCCACGCACCTCGTCAACAGACGGTGCAGACCAAAAGCCGGGGGATATTGTATGAAAAAATTAAGTGTCATACTGCTGCTCACGCTACTTGGTTTTACTGTAAACGCGCAGTACGAACTCTCGCCCGCGCAACAGCCGATCAGTGAGTCCGATAGCCTCTGGCGGATGAGTTCGCTGGAAGTGGTGGCAGCGGTGCTGAAGCATAATTTCGACATTGAAATCGCCCAGGAAAATATCCGGCTGGCGGCCCTGAACAACAACTGGGG
>CAZTEZ010000007.1:0-16295 GCA_964611815.1 uncultured Bacteroidia bacterium
AACCGGCACCACCAACAAAAACACCGACGGCTGGTTTGTGGGCTTCACGCCCCGATGGACTACCGCCGTTTGGGTGGGCCACGCCGACCAGGCCGTGCACTTCCGCACGACGCTGCTCGGCCAGGGTGCCAAGCTGGCCCTGCCGGTTTGGGGCAAGTACATGAGCTCGGTGTACAAAGACCCCGAGATGAAAATCGAACCCCGCCGCTTCGATATCGAAGACGATCTCGAAATGCGCGTGCAGACCGATTGCAAGCTCTACGCCAAAGAATACCCCGAGAATACCTGCGCTGCCATTGGCGAAGAAGCCGAGTCGAGCTACGACCTCGGCGACGGGCTAGAGGACGGTTTTGGTGGCGAATTCGACTAAGCCGGCAACGCTCATATGCTCTTCTTCCGCGAATTGACCGCCCTGATGCGCAAAGAACTGCTGCTGGAATGGCGGCAGGCCTACAGCGTGCAGGGGCTGCTGGTGTATGCATTCACGATCGTCTTCATAGCCGCCTATGCACTTCGCGAGGGCGTGTCTCCGCAGGTGTGGGTGGTGGTGTTCTGGCTGCTAATGCTCTTCATCGCTGTTAATGCCATCGCCAAAAGCTTCATGGGCAAAAGTAGCGGGCAGCGGCTCTACCTCTACCAACTTGCCCGCCCTGAGGCGATTATCCTGGCCAAACTGATTTACAACGTCTTGCTGCTGAATTTCATTGGCAGCATCACGCTACTGGTCTTCCTGGTGCTCGTGGGCGATCCGTTTGGCGAGAACCTATCTAGCTTCCTGCCCGTGCTCTACACCGGTGCCACTGGCCTGGCCGCCTCTATGACGCTCATCTCGGGTATTGCCGCCAAGACCAACCAGCGCAGCACGCTGATGGCCATCCTCAGCTTCCCGGTGCTACTCCCCCACCTCCTGAGCGCCCTGAGCGCCAGTCGCAAAGCCTACCTCAACGTGCTCAGCTTTGGCGACCTCTCGTTTATGCTGCTGCTGGTGCTCATCGTCTCGGCCGTGTCGCTCCTGCTGTTCCCGTATTTGTGGCGCGAGTGAGGCGAATTAGTCTGTGGCGACTGTACGCGAAACGGCAAAACGATTCCAAACACCGGTAAGTGGGGCGGCCAATCCACAAAAGCGTGTAATTTCGTGTAGCTATGTTCAAGCACCCCATTGTTCGCACCGGATACAAAGTGCTGGCCGCACTGCTGGTCACGTATGTGCTGATTGGCGGCGTGGCCATGAGCTTCCCGAAAATGCCGCTGCTGGGTCAAACCAGCCGGGCGGTGTTCTACCACTTGCCAATGTGGGTGGCCATGTACCTCATGTTGCTCGTGTCGCTCATCTACAGCATTCGCTTTCTGCGCACCAACAACCTGAAGGACGACACCCACGCCCGGGAATCTGCCATCGTAGGCATCTTTTTCGGCGTCCTGGGCCTCACGACCGGCATTTTGTGGTCGCGCGTAGCCTGGTACAGCACCCTTCCCGACAATGATTTCGACGCCTGGTGGAGCTGGGACCCCAAGCAGACGAGCGTCCTGGTGGCGATTATCATTTTCGCAGCCTACCTAGTCTTGCGCAACTCCGTCGACGAAATGACCCAGCGCGCACGACTGGGCGCGGTCTACAACATCTTCGCATTTGTGGCGGTCATCGCGCTCACGTATATCATCCCTCGGCAAATGGACAGCCTGCACCCCGGCAGCGATGCCCAGCCTGGCGAGGACACCAGCTTTGCGCCAGCCTACCGCATGGTGCTCTACCCCGCCTTTTTCGGCTTTGCACTCCTGGCCGTCTGGGTTCTCGAACTGCGAGTACGGACCGCCCGATTACGCGAACGTTTCGACGAGGTTCTGCTGAACGCCTCTACCGCCAACACCCCCTAAGCACCTGACGATGAACACGCTATTGACCATCCTGCTACAAGCGCCCACGGAAGCACACCTGCTCTTTCGCAGCGACAAAATCTACACCGTGCTCGGGGTCATGCTCATCATCTGGACGGGTGTACTGCTGATGATGATTCGCCAGCAACGCAAACTCAGCAAGCTTGAGCGCGAAATTAAGGAGTTCAGCGACGAGCAAGCTAATCTCACTGAAACCGAGACGAATTAAGCGTCGCTTTTTGGCGCATGGCGCGTTTCCAGACAAGCCATGATCTCGCTCAGCGGTACGCCCTTGGCGACCAGTAAAGTCGTCAGGCGGTAGAACAGATCGGCGACCTCGTTCACAAACAGCTCGCGGTTGTCGTCTTTCGCTTCTATGATGACCTCCACCGCTTCCTCGCCGAACTTTTGCGCAATCTTGTTGATACCTTTCGCGAACATCTGGCTGGTATGTGAGCTCGGGTCGGGGTTCGCTTTGCGGTCTTGTATGGTCTGCTCCAGTTGGTGCAGGAACCTGGCCGTGAGATGGTTATCCTCAAAAAAACAAGTGTCGGCGCCTGTGTGACACACCGGCCCGGCGGGTGAGGCGAGCACCAGAAGGGCGTCACCGTCGCAGTCCAGCCGAATTTCTTTCGCGTGCAGCACATTGCCCGAAGTCTCGCCCTTCATCCACAGCCGCTGTTTGCTTCGGCTAAAGAACGTCACCTTGCCCGATTCGCGTGTTTGTTCTAGCGCAGCCGCATTCATGTAGCCGAGCATCAGCACTTTATGTGTAGTTGCATCCTGAACCACAGCCGGTAGCAGGCCGTCCATTTTTGTCCAGTCAGGCGTTTGTTGGGCTTCGAAAGGAATCATACGACAGTACGGATAAGGATCTCGCGCTCAATGAGTTGGCGCTTCAATTCGGGAATAGGCAGTTCATCGAAGTGGAAAATACTGGCTGCCAGGGCTGCATCGGCTTTGCCGACCGTCAGCACCGCTGCAAAGTGCTTGGCCGTGCCCCCACCGCCAGAGGCGATCACCGGAATGCGCAGCGTTTCAGAAACTTGCTGCGTTAACTCAAGCGCAAAACCCGCCTTGGTGCCGTCATGGTCCATGGAAGTCAGTAAAATCTCCCCTGCACCGCGTTCCTGTGCTTCCTTTACCCACTCTAGCGTGCGTTTTTCTGTCGGGGTGCGGCCGCCATCCAGGTGCACAATGTGCTCCCCGTCAACGTATTTAGTATCGACAGCGATCACCATACACTGCTTACCGAAGCGCTTGGCGCCTTTCGAAATCAACTCTGGATCGCGCACCGCGGCTGAGTTAATCGTGATTTTATCCGCACCGTTGTGTAGCAACGCGTACATATCTTCCACACTTTTCACGCCTCCACCAACCGTAAACGGGATGTTGATCTCGCGTGCAATGCGCATGGCGAGCTCGGCCAGTGTTTTACGCTTTTCGATCGTGGCGGTGATGTCCAAGAAACACAGCTCATCGGCACCCTCACGCGCATACTTTGCGCCCAACTCCACGGGGTCGCCAGCGATGCGCAACTCGTTGAATTGCACGCCCTTGACGACTTTGCCGTCCTTGATATCCAGGCAGGGTATGATGCGCTTTTTAAGCATGAGACTGTCTTTGCGTGAGTTCTTCCAGCGTGATATGCCCCTCATAGAATGCGCGCCCAATGATGGCGTCTGTAATACCATGTTGCTGAAGATCAATCAGGTCCTGGTGCTGACTCACGCCGCCACTCGCGATGATGTTCAGCGCCGGATAGCTTTCGATTAGGCGCGCATACAAAGCCGTAGATGGCCCTGTTAGCATACCGTCTTGCTGCACGTCAGTGCATAGTAAGTTAGAAACGCCATAACTATACATCTGATTGATGAACACATCTAACTGAATATCAGCGGACTCCTGCCAACCGTTGACGAGTACCTTATCGTTTCTGACATCCGCCGCTAATATTACCCGATCTGCACCATGTTGTTCAAGTATCTGCAGAAACACCTCGGGCTGTTTCACAGCCAGACTTCCCAAAGCGACTTGATCGGCGCCCGAATCAAAGGCCTGCTGGACCTGCTCGGGCGTTTTGAGTCCCCCACTCCAGTCTAGCTGTAAATCAACCGCTTGCGCAATGTTTCTGAGCACATGAAGCTGCTCAGGTGCACCTGCCTTTGCACCATCCAGATCTACCAAATGCAGGTGTGTGATGCCTGCATCCTGAAACTTTTTGGCGGAATCAACTGGGTCCTCTGCATAAATCGACTTCCGCTTGAAGTCCCCCTGACGCAGTCTAACCACCTGACCATCAATGAGGTCGATCGCCAAACGACATACAAATTCAGGTTTGAGTTGGGACATCATAGTGACAGAAAGTTTTGGAGTAAACGCTCACCTGCCGCACCGCTTTTTTCTGGATGGAACTGTACAGCATAAAAATTAGCATGTTGCAGCGCCGCCGAAAAGGGATATCCGTACTCAGTTAATGCAACAGCCTGCTCGCAGTTTTTGGCATAGTAACTATGCACAAAATACATTTCGGCACCGTCTTCAATACCTTCGAATAGTGGGCCCTTCACATTTTCTAAAGTATTCCAACCCATGTGGGGCACTTTCAATTCATGCTCAAAATGCGCGACATCGGTATTGAAAAGACATAGACCGGGAGTTTCATCCTCTTCGCTGCGCTGACACATCATTTGTAAACCCAGGCATACGCCAAGCACAGGTTGCTGTAAATCAGGCAGTAGCTGGTCAAGTCCTGTATCACGCAAGGCTGTGATTGCGGCACCAGCAGCGCCAACCCCAGGAAAAACCACGTGCTTCGCCTCGCGTATCTTCTGAGGGTCGGCAGTCAGTTCCGGGTGGACTCCCAGACGCTCAAACGCAAAGATTACGCTCCTGACATTGCCAGCTCCATAATCAAGTATCGCAAGATCAGCCATATTCTGTTCTACAAGCTACCTTTAGTGCTGGGGATTTCATTGTTCAGCTCACGTTGGAGCGCCATGCGCAGGGCTCTGCCAAAACCCTTGAAGATAGCCTCAATCTTGTGATGCTCATTCTCCCCGACAGCTTTGATGTGAAGGGTCAGTTTAGCGGTATCTGATAGTGACTTGAAGAAGTGCTTGAACATTTCCGTTGGCATCTTGCCGATCATTTCCCGCTGAAAATCAGCTTCCCACACCAGCCAGTTGCGACCCGAAAAGTCGAGCGCAATTTCAGCACGTGCTTCGTCCATCGGCAAAATGAAGCCATAGCGCTGCAGTCCACGTTTGTCGCCAAGCGCCTCATGAAGCGCTTGTCCGAGCGCCAGAGCCACGTCTTCTATCGTATGATGCTCATCCACATGCAAGTCTCCTTGACATTGAAGTTCCAATGCAAAGTTAGCGTGGCGAGCAATTTGTTCTAGCATATGGTCGAAAAATCCAATACCTGTTTCAATTTTAGCAGAAGCAGGCTGGTCTAGATTAAGGTTTACATAAATACTTGTTTCTGAAGTCTTTCGCTCGATCTTAGCAGTACGATCAGGTAGCACCAACTGCCGAAAAACATGCGCCCAAGGAGAAACACTGTCCGCGTCTGATACTAAGCCCGATTCATATTGAATAATGGTAGTTGATTTTTGAGGTGCAGCAAAAATAGACTGCGCATCGCTAACTACGAAGGTATGGTCAATACCATCATCTAGCTCACTCGCCTCGGGCATCTGCGGCGTGTGTGAGTAAGGGATGCGCTCTGAGTCCAGCAGCGACAAAAATGACTCGAGTGCAGAGTCTGAAACCTGGCACCCTTCAAAGAATATGATCTCAAATTGGCACTCTTGAACAAGCCGACGCAGATAACACAGGACTTCAGGCTGCAAATGCAGCGTTCCAGATTTCCCGTGCAGCACGGGGCCATCAAGCTGTATAAAGAGACGACGATTGCTCATGGGGTGAATAAACTGAGTGCGTTTAACAGACGTTCATTTTCTTCGTAAGAGCCGATGGTGAAACGGAGGCAATTCTCGCAGCCTGGAAGACGAGAGCGGTCGCGCACAACGATACCATGTCGTAATAAATGCTTATAAACAGCCTGAGCCTTAGTGACTTGAACGAGCAGAAAATTTGCCTTTGATGGATAAACTTGTTGAACGAAATTGAGCTTATCCAACTCTATGGCCATACGCTCGCGTTCATCGATGATCTCTTTTACCCGTTCTCGAACCTGTTGTTGCTTTTCAACAAGTTGATCAGAAATATCTAAAGTGGGATTATTCAGATTATATGGCGGTTTGATGGCATATAGCGCACGAATAACTGCAGGATGAGCGATCGCAGTTCCTAATCGAAGGCCTGCCAGGCCCCAAGCCTTTGAAAACGTTCGCAAGATGACAAGCCTGGAATACTTTGGGTGCAGTGACAGCACACTGTCCTCAGGTGCAAAGTCGATGTAAGCCTCATCCACTACAACCAGCCCGTCGAAGCTGTTGAGTAAGCGCTCGATAGCTGCACTCGAAAAAGTATTACCGCTTGGATTATTGGGAGAGCATATACAAGTAATTCTTGTTGAGGGGGTTAAGGCGTGAATCAGTGCATCTAAATCAATCGTGAAATCAGGGGCAAGCTGCACCTCATCGTATGATAGATCATTTATGGTCGCTGAAACCTGGTACATACCATAGCTCGGTGCCAAGCTCAGCACCCGATGTTCACCCGGCGTGCAGAAGGCCCGCATCAGAAGATCGATGGCTTCGTCGGAACCATGACCGGCAAATATATCTGAGTCGGCGACACCGTAGATATGGGACAGCGTCTCACGGAGCTCTTGATGACGAGTTGATGGGTACCGGTTCATTCCCTGCAAGCCGAGCGGTGAGGTCGCATTTTCATTCGCATCCAGCCAAACCTCCGCATCACCGCCAAAGTCATCGCGTGCAGAGGAATATGGTGTCAGCGATCGAATGTTTGGCCGAAGCAAGGCCTGAATGGCAGCGTTCGTATCGGAGTCAGTCATGAAAGATTGAATTTACGTTGACGAACTCGAACTGCCTCAGCATGAGCACCTAATGACTCAGCCTCAGCCAACGTCACTACAGCTTCCGCTAAATTGCTGAAGCCAATTTCATCGACCTGCTGGAAGGTCACTTGCCGAACAAAGCTGTCCAGCGAACACCCGGCATACGCGCGCACGTAGCCTGCTGTCGGCAGAGTGTGGTTGGTGCCAGAGGCATAATCGCCAAAGGATTCAGGTGTCAATTGGCCGATGAACACAGAGCCTGCATGACTAACCTGATCCGCGAAATGTTTTGCATCATCCAGATGAAGTATGAGATGTTCAGGCGCATATGCGTCAACTAGTGCAAGTGCTTCTGACAAACTGCCAACATGAACCAGCGCGGAATGCTCCAGCGCCTTTTGCGCCGCTTCAGCGCGTTTAAGGCCTTTAAGTTGCTGATTAACAGCAGACTGAACAGCCTCGATCAAACTGCCTTCTGTGGTTATCAGCAGCACCTGAGAGTCAGCGCCATGCTCCGCTTGCGAGAGCAAATCTGCCGCAATTATCTCAGGCTCTGCCGATGCGTCGGCCACCACGCAAACCTCCGATGGACCCGCTGGCATGTCAATGGCGAGGCCGCCCAACTGTGCAAGTTGCTTTGCTGCTGTCACATAGGCGTTACCTGGTCCGAAAAGCTTATCGACTTTCGGAATTGCTGGCGTGCCGTAAGCCATCGCTGCAATTGCCTGAGCACCACCAACTTTGTACACGGCGTGTACTTCTGCAAGCTGCGCAGCATAAAGCACTGCGGGGTGTACTGAACCATCTTTTTGCGGCGGGGTACACAGCACACGGTGCTTACAACCAGCCACTTTGGCGGGCACGCCTAACATAAGAACCGAGGAAAAGAGCGGCGCTGTCCCCCCAGGTACGTAAAGCCCAACTTTTTCGATGGGCAGTTGCTTGCGCCAACACTGCACGCCAGGCATGGTCTCTATCACTTTCGGCTGTGTAAGTTGCGCCGCATGAAACTTCTCGATATTACTGGCAGCCAACTGAATAGCTGCTTTCAATTCGTCCGAAATTTGCGTTTCAGCTTCGTCAAATTCGGCTGCCGTAACTTTCAAGTCATCTGAAGTTAGCTGCACGCCATCAAAACGAGAAGTAAACTTAACCAGTGCAGCGTCACCCTCTTGCTTCACCGTAGCCATGATCTCCGAAACACTCGCGTGCAGCTCAGTGACATCCGCAGCGGGACGCTTACAGATCAACTGAATCTCTTCTACAGTAGGCTTTCGATAGATTTTCATTCGTCGGGTTGTTCGGCTTTCCCACCGACCATTTTCTCGATCGGCAATACAATAATCCCCTCTGCTCCGAGCTGTTGCAGCTCGTCAACGATACTCCAAAAATGCTTCTCGCGAACAACTGTCTGGACTGCGCTCCAGCCGGAATCACCGAGCGGAATGGTGGTCGGAGCCTTGAGTCCAGGCATCATGTTGTGAATCGCGTGCAGCTGATCGTTGGGTACGTTCAGCATGATGTACTTATACTTTCGGGCCTTTAGCACCGCATCGATCCTAAACAGTAACTCATTGAGCGTCTGTCGCTTATCTTCAGCAAGCGCTTTCCGACTGACCAACACCGCCTCTGAGTGAAAGATCGCCTCCACCTCCTTAAGACCATTGCTCAACAGCGTGCTGCCCGTGCTCACGATATCACACACCGCATCGGCCAGACCAATACCCGGCGCGATCTCGACTGAACCGCTAATTTCCTGAATACTAGCCTGTACGCCATGTTCTTGCAGGTAACCACCAAGGATTCTCTCGTACGTGGTCGCAATGCGCTTCCCTTGCAAATCCTGCACGCCAGTGTACTGTACCTCTCGTGGAAGTGCGATCGACAGGCGGCACTTAGCGAAACCAAGTCGACGAGCGATCTCGATATCAGCATCAGCCTCGGCGAGTACATTTTCACCTACGATTCCAATATCTACAGTACCATCCTGAACAAAGGCGGGTATGTCATCGTCGCGCAGAAAGAAGAGCTCTAGGGGAAAGTTGGAAACCTTCGTTTTCAGCTTTCTGGCGCTTTTCTTGTATTTCAGACCCGACTCTTTGATGAGCTTAATCGAGTCATCACTTAGGCGACCTGATTTTTGGATCGCCAGTTTCAACGGTTCACTCATACGGCGGCTAGACTTTGGGAAGTGCCCGAAGTTACAACCATTTTCTCGGTTGCGTTGGGCATCAGCGCCACAAAAACTTCGTTCTTGAGCAAGTAGGCGTTGTTTTCGAGGAGGTTCTGAAGCGGCACTTTGCCAATCAGATAGTTATGATTCGGACTGGTTAAACGCGACTCAACAGACGTGAAACCGAGTCGAGACTCGATGTCGCTGTCTTGGGTGTAGCGCAGATAAACTGGCAGCTCCACGTCTGTCGTAGGCTGTATCCCTAGGTTTTGCTGCTTTTTCTTGTACTCGTATTTGTAACCGTGTGTCAGCGCTGAAATATCGGACAGCACCGCGGAGGCCGTCGGATAGCCACCAGCGCCCTTGCCAACGAAGAACTGCTTTTCGGCAAACGAGGCCTGAACGATGATGCCGTTGTACTCCTCGGTGATGTTGTACAGCATGTGCTGATCATCAACGAATTGTGGTAAAACAAATGTAACGAGCTGGTCCCCAATACGTTTTGCAGTGGCAACCAACTGCACCTTGTAGCCCTTCTCGCGTGCAAACTGCAGGTCTTGTGCCCGCACCCCGCGAATGCCAACGTTTAAGACCTGCTCGGGTTTCAGGAAAACACCGAAGGCGTGGCCGGTAAGTATCACGAGTTTGTACTTCGCATCGAAGCCATCGACATCCAGCGTGGGGTCGCTTTCGGCGAAGCCTTTCTCTTGCGCTTCTTTCAGAACAGACTCATAACCAACGTCTTCGTTCAACATCTTACTGAGAATATAGGTGCAAGTGCCGTTGACAATACCCTCCAACCCATGCAAAGTGTCGTTGTCGTAGTACTCTTCAAGGTTGCGAATGATGGGAATACTGCCGGCACAAGAGGCCTCGTATAGAAGTGGCTGGCCTGTTTCCTCCTGAAGGTCAACAAGTTCGGCGTAGTATTCTGCAACCATCTTCTTGTTGGCGGTCACAACAGATTTGCCGCTTTTTAAGGCTGACTTAACGATCTCGTAGGCTTCTTCTGAGGTGTCGATTAGCTCAACGACCGCGTTAACATCCTCGCGGTCAATGATATCTTCGGGCTTGTAGCCGAAATTGGAAGCGTCGATCGGGCGCTGTTTGTCGCGATTTTTAACCACAATCTTTTTGTATTCGGCGCGAATGCCGTTGGTTTCCTGAAGAACACCGTAGAGGCCCTGGCCGACGCAGCCGAAACCGAATTGTCCGAGATGAAGTGAGTTAGACATAAGTTATTGGGATTAGGTGGGAGAAGGGGTAAGACTTTGAAGTTGAGTGAAATAGGGGTTAGGCAATGAAGTCGCGAATGAGCTCCGATAGTTTTGGGGTTTCTACCAAAAAACCATCGTGGCCGTAGTCGGAGTCGATTTCAACGTGGCGTGCACCAGGGACGTGTTCAGCGATAAAGCGCTGTTCCTCAGGCGGAAACAGCACATCGGAGCTGATACTGATCATCAACAGCTCGGCCTTGATTTGCCGGAGTGCAGACTCAATACTGCCGCGGTTGCGGCCGAGGTTGTGGCTGTCCATGGCCTCGCCGAGGCGGTAGTAGCTGTAGGCGCTGAAGCGCTTGCTCAGCTTCTGGCCCTGATAGCGTTGGTAGCTATCGGCGCGGTAGCCACGAACAGATTCCAGTTCAGGATGGGTTTGTGTGTGGTTAAAAATTTCGTAGCTGCGATAGCTCAACATAGCCACAGCGCGTGCGGCTTCCATGCCTTTGCGTCCGCCGCCGTATTCGTTGCGGTTAAACGAAGCATCAGCCTCGATTGCCATGCGCTGGGCACCGTTGAAGGCGATGCCCCAGGCCGAATGGCGGGCGTTGGTCGCCAGGCCGACGATTTTCTCGAAAACATCCGGCTCCTGAATCGCCCATTCGAGCGCCTGCTGACCGCCCATCGACCCGCCCAACATCAGCTTAATCTTGCTGATGCCGAGGTGCTTACGCAGGTGAACGTAACTGCGCACCATGTCGCGCACGGTGAAAAGCGGGAAGTCTAGCAGGAAAGGCTCGGCGGTGTTAGGGTTGACATCCATGGGGCCGGTACTGCCGTAGCAACTGCCGGGCATATTGACGCAGATGATGAAGTGCTCTTCAGGGTTAATCACCTCGCCCTCACCGACTAAGCCCGGCCACCAGTCTACTGGGTCGGAGTTGGCCGTGAGCGCGTGGCAAACCCACACGACATTATCACCCGCGTCGTTCAGCTCACCATAGGTGGTGTAGCCGAGGCGGATTTTCGGCAGCGTGATGCCGCTTTCGAGTTCAAACGGCTCAGGCAGCGTGAAAAACTGGATATTCTCCGGCAAAATCACGCCCTGCGCCTGCAGTTCGGTTGGTATGTTAACAGAGGTTGGCATAAGTAAGCGCACCGGGCTGCAATTTTGCGGCCCGGTACGCACCCTAAACTCAAACTATACACGAATCATTCATGTAGATGATGCTTCTAGGCCGTCACTGGTTGCAATACTTGCGATTTTTCCAGTGCCTGGCTGAAGTCTGCTTTCAAATCGTCGACGTGCTCAATGCCCACGGACACCCGAACGGTGGCGGGTTTCACGCCGGCTTTTAACTGATCCTCAGCGGTTAACTGCTGGTGGGTCGTGAGCGAAGGCACGATCGCGAGCGTCTTGGCATCGCCGATATTCGCCAAGTGACTAACGAGTTCCAGGCTCTCGACGAAACGTTTGCCGGCTTCCTCGCCGCCCTCCAGCTCCAGCGTAATTAATGCGCCAAAGCCATTTTTGAGGTACTTCTTCGCCAGCTCATGGGTCGGGTGATTCTCAAGGCCGGGGTAAATGACCTCTTTCACCTCTTTGCGGCTTTGGAAGAACTTCGCCAGCTCGAGCGCATTGTCCAGGTGGCGCTGCACGCGAAGGCTGAGCGTTTCGAGTCCCTGGATATGCAGAAAGGCGTTGAACGGCGACAGCGCAGGGCCGTAATCGCGCAGGCCCTCTACGCGAGCGCGAATCGCGAAGGCGATATTAGGCAGGCCAAGCGGGTTGCCTTCGCCGAACACGTCCGTAAAGACCAGACCGTGGTAGCCGGGCGAGGGCTCGCTGAACTGCGGGAATTTGCCGTTGGCGTAGTTGTAATTGCCACCGTCGACAATAATGCCGCCGATGCTGGTGCCGTGACCGCCGATCCACTTGGTCATGCTGGCCACGACGACGTTTGCACCGTGATCAAACGGGCGAAAAACGTAGCCTGCACCACCAGCCGTGTTGTCGACCACCAGCGGGATGTCATGTTTTTGCGCAACCTTTGCAATAGCCTCAAAATCAGGTACATTTAAGCCGGGGTTACCCACGGTTTCGAGGTACAGCGCGCGGGTGTACTCGTCGATGAGCTTCTCGAAGCCCTCGGCGCTGTCGCCGTCGACGAATTTGACATCGATGCCCAGGCGCTGGAACTGCACGCGAAACTGGTTGTGCGTTCCGCCGTACAAATAGCTGGTACTGACGATGTTCTGTCCGGCATTTACAATATTCGTAAGCGCGACGAACTGGGCAGACTGCCCGGAGGCTGTGGCCAATGCTGCAACACCGCCCTCAAGGGCTGCGATGCGCTTTTCGAGCACATCGGTGGTGGGGTTCATAATGCGGGTGTAGATGTTACCGAACTCCTTGAGCCCAAAGAGGTTAGCAGCGTGCTCCACGTCTTTGAAGCTGTAGCTAGTCGTTTGATAAATCGGCACGGCACGCGAGCCGGTGGTAGGGTCGGCTTCCTGGCCGGCGTGCAACTGGAGGGTTTCGAAGCGGTAGTTGTGATCTGACATGGTGAGAGTTGTTAAGTGAGTTTTGGAAAAGTGAAGATGAAATGAGTTGAAAATTGTGAAGTTGGGGCAACAAAAAAGCCTGCAAACGGATTTGCAGGCTCGGGTGTATGTTGTGGAATGTAAGTTATGACCAACAGCGTCACATCTTCGGAACACACAGCCCGAGCACTGTCCAACAGCACATAATGCAATGTATGGCGGGAGTGTGGGCGATATGTTTATTACGGATTGACATGTTGATGTTCTGACTACAAACCTAGAACAATGGCGATAGCAATGTCAAGGCTTTTGTGAAAAATGTTTTTTCACCTGCCAATAAAGAAGAGCTTCTAGTTTCACATGAATTGCTGCATATCGACACCCCAAACGTCTGCCAGACCTTTGAAAATCTGCACCTCTTCTTTGCTAATGACACCATCTGACTGCACAACGTGCAGCGCCGTTTGCATCAACTGGCGGCGTTCGTTAGAGTCCGATTCCTCGTAGTATTTCTGGGCAGAAGTGTGGAATTGCTCCAGCAGCTCATCCGAACTCAACTTCGCGAGGGCCTGATCTTGCTTCTCAAAATCGACACTGGAATCATACTTGCTGTCGATCCAGCTCTTAATCACCTCACGCTCAATGTCATCGATTTCGCCATCAATTACAGAGAGCATGAGCAGCAGGTTGTAGGCGGATTCGGCTTTGGTCATCGGGAACACATTTATGGTCTGTGCGTTAAAAGTAGGGATTTTTAAAGTTACATTCACGCCACAGGCTTATTGTGTGTATAATTCCGTGCACCAGAGCCGTTCAACCCCGCTATTTCCGCCCTATGCACTATTGGATCATCACCGGCGCTTCGCGTGGCCTTGGCTATGGCTTCGCGCAAAACCTGCTCGAAAACGAAGAGAACTACGTCTTTGGCCTCTCGCGCCACCGGCCCGATGTCTGGGATGAGTTCCCGCAGGAACGCTGCATGTTTATGGAAGTCGATCTTTTAGACTTCGAGGACATGGAGAAGAAGACTGACACCATTTTCGCGCACATCGCCAACAGCGAGGCGCACAGCATTACGCTCATTAACAACGCCGGCATCGTGGGGGATAGCGGCCGTATCGGGCAGCTGAAGACCTCTACGATCGCAGACACCATGACGCTCAACACGGCTGTACCCATCTGGCTGACGAACGCATTTGTCGCTCACTTTCAGCAGCATGCCGTTACAAAACGCGTGCTGTTCATCTCGTCTGGCGCCTCGCACCGGCCGATGGATGCGTATAGCGTCTACTCAGCAAGCAAGGCGGGCGTGACGCATTTTTCAGCCAACCTAGCCAGCGAGCAGGAGCGTTTTGAGCACCCCATCGAGAGCTACGCCATTGCGCCCGGGGTGGTACACACCCGCATGGTGAAGGGTATTTACAACCAGAACCCGGACAATTCTGAGCTCGTCGAGCGCTTCCACCAGTTGAAGGCCGAAGATGGCATGTACGACGAAAAAACAGCTGCAGCGCGTGTGCTGGAGTTGATGCTGGACCCCGATGCGAGCGTCGGCGAGTTTCACGATATTCGCAGCTGGCCCAAGTTCAACGACTGAGAGTTCGGCGCGGCGCTTCAGTTCGCACATTTTTGCGAACTTTCGGTGCACTTACTCCCCCAATCTGTGACGAAATTTATCATCATCGGTCTCGGCAACTTTGGCTCTTCGCTTGGCATGAAGCTGACGGAGATGGGCCACGAGGTCATCGGCGTCGACAACAGCTCTTCAAAAGTCGAGGCGTTCAAAGACAAGATCACGACCACCATCCAGCTCGATGCCACGGACCGCAACGCCGTGCGCACCCTGCCTGTGAAAGAATGCGATGTGCTGTTGGTGGCCATCGGTGAGGATTTCGGTGCTTCTGTACTCGCGACGGCCATTTTCAAGCAAATGGGCGTCAAGCGCCTGATTGGCCGCGGCATTTCGCCGCTGCACCGCACGGTTCTGGAGGCCCTGAACGTTGACGAGATCATCATGCCTGAGGAAGACTCCGCAGCGCGCGTCGCCAAGAGCCTAGACATGAAGGGCGTACTCGACTCGCTGGAGCTTTCGGACAAGCACTCGATCATCGAGGTGGAGGTGCCCTCGCACTACGTCGGCAAGACGATCGCCGAGACGAATTTCCGTGGCAAATACAACCTGAACATCATCACGATCAAGCGCCCGGTGAACGAGAAGGGCATTTTCGGGATGCGCAAAAAGGCGAAGATCATCGGTGTGATTTCGCCGGATATGAAGCTCCAGCGTGGCGATATCCTCATCGTCTTTGGCACCACCAAAGACCAGGAGCGCTTCATCGAGAATGCGGCGTAATTGTTTTTCATCCTGACGACCGCAGGGAGGAAGGATCTCCGTCGATTCGTCAAGCTGCTTCGCAAATCCTGAAAATCCTGTCTTTCAATCCTGTAAATCCTGGTTCTAATCCCATTTGACCTGACGGATATGCAGCCGCCCCATCACGTACATAAATAGCCAGCGAGCGAGCACCGCCAGAATCATAGCCGCCCACAGACTGTAGTTAAACGTCTCGCCGTCAAGTTCGACGTGAAAGATCGAGGGCTCGTGGTAGGTGAAAATTAAGACCGGTATAAAGACGACGAAGAGCACGTCCAGCATCGTCCAGCGCATGATTTTGCCGGCAGTGATGCCGATCATGATGCCGTCCCAGATGAACGCGAAGGGCGCGAGGAAAACGTAGATGAGCATCAGCGGGTAGTAAGCGTCGTACATGTAAAGGATGCTCGTCTGGTCGGTGAATAGCAGCATGAGCTCGGCATCGAACAGGAAAAATGCCAGCGCGTAGACCACCGATAATCCGAACCCCCAGCGCAAGCACAGCTTAACGGCAAGTGTGAAACCCGCTTTATCGCGTGCCCCGAAAAAGCGCCCTGCGAGACTCTCGACGGCAAATGCAAAGCCATCGACGCCATACGCCTGGATGCTGATGAGCTGCAGCAGAATGACGTTCACGCCCAAAATCACATCGCCCTGGCGGGCAGAGAAGTCGTTGAACAGCGCAAAGATGCTCAGTAGCGCCATCGTCCGGATGAAGATGTCGCCATTGACCGCGAAGAACGCGCGCAGCTCTGCGAGGTATAGCGTTTCGGCTAAGGGTTTGAGCCGGGCAAACCGGCCGTAGCGCCAAACCAGCAAGACCAGCCCGCTGAGCAGCCCCACCCACTGCGCTATGGCCGTACCCAGTGCGATGCCATCGACTTGCATATCAGCGACTTGTACGAAATAAACTGACAGTGCGATATTCACCCCGTTCGAGACGAAAGCCATAATCATCGGGAAGACGCTGTTCTGCATCCCGAGAAACCACCCACTGAGCACGAACAGCCCCAGCGATGCCGGTGCCGCCCAAATGCGGTAGCTGAAATACACACTCACCTGTGCTTCGACGTCGGCACTGCCGCTGAGCGCCCACAAGCTGGCGTGCTCCAACGGCCAC
>CAZTEZ010000007.1:16305-20975 GCA_964611815.1 uncultured Bacteroidia bacterium
ATGAGTGCCAGCCCGCCGACCACCGCCACGAACAGCCCGCGTTGCAACACGAGTGCGGCGGCGTGGTCATCGCGCTGGCCAAAGGCCTGCGCCGTGAGGCCCGTGCTGCCCATCCGCAAAAAGCCGAACGCCCAGTATAGATACGAGAACACCAACCCACCCAGGCCAATGGCACCCACGTAGGCCTCGTCTTGCATGTGCCCGGCCAGCGCCAAGTCGACCGCGCCCAGCAGCGGCACCGTCAGGTTGCTGAGGATGTTGGGAATGGCCAGCCGGAGTATCTCGCGGTTCATGCGGATACTAAGCTTCTAAACGCCAATGAAAAAACATCAGTTGCTGGTTTTCCGCAACCAAACGTCAATTTGCATACCAGTATTGGTTGCTTTCATATAAGGTATTGCCAGCTTGCTAACTAAACTTGGCAGATAAGTTTCACCAATATAAAATTCATGATGTGCTATTTCTGCGGGAGCGTCTTTTATAAAATGCTGAAAAGTTTTTAATCCAAATTCATTAATATGAAAGTGAGTATGCATGGGACTTATATTCATTACAAAACGTGTACCGCGCACCTTCTGGATCAGATTGTACAATCTCGCAGTAAACCATTTGTTAGAAGGCACCTCAATCTGCATATAGCCTCCAGGCTTAAGCCATTTTAAGGCCCTCAGAACACTTTCTTTGGGTTCATAGAGATGCTCCAAAACCGCCCCGAAAGTGATAAAATCAAAAGCTGATTCTTGGTACTCGACTTGTTCAATAGGTACATTTTGCAGCTTCGCTTCTGACAGACCCATCTTTGAAATTGCCCTATCATAAAAAGGCGTAGATGGTTCGAGCCCATGAACTTCCATCCCTTCTCGCTCAAGAGCAATCATACACTTACCAATACCGGCTCCGATGTCGAGAGCCTTTAGGCCTGAAAGGTTCTTTTTGCCAGAAAGCCGCTTTAACTGGTCAATCTGCTGTTTGAAGTAAGTAGGCGACACTTCAAAGTATCCGTCTCGCCAGTATGACTCGGGGGGGACCCCATAATGCTGCTCAAGACTTTCTGGAACGGGTAATGGATTCGCGTATACGAATTCGCAATTCCGGCATTTCATTACCGCGACAGCTATCCCATGAATCTTTTCAGGGCGCATCCCTTGAGACTGATTCAGCCTAAACCCCAAATGCTTGGCATTTCCAGAGGGTTCACCGCAAGCTTTGCAGTGTTCCTGGAATTCAAAACTGTACATAAATAAATGGAGATTCTATTCAAGGCCGCCTTCTTCGGCTTCCTCAACTTCCTCGTCAGCTTTTTCAGCTTCTTTTTCGGCTTTTTTGCGAGCTTTTTCTTCAGCTTTTTGGCGCTTCTTTTCTTCTTTGGCGCGTTTATTTTCGGCCTTGCGCTTTTCTTTGTCGCTCATTTCGCCTTCGCCCATTTCGCCTTCTGTGCTTTCAGACTCCATGCCTTCGTCGGCATTTTCGTCGTAAGCATCTTCGCCGAATTCAGCTTCTTCGTCGCCAACGGACTTGGTGTTGCCAAAGATGCCGCCGCCAAACGTGAAGCGCAAGTAACCACCGGTGAGGCTTGATTCTGTGAAGTCCGTGAGCTCCACGCCGTCTTCCGTTTCGTAGTTGTTGCCGGCGATATTGTAGTAACCGCCCAGCTCAGCGCCGAACATAAGACCGCCTTTGGGGTCCATCATATAACGGAAACCAACGCCGCCTTCGATCATGCCGAGGCTGGAGGTGTAGGTTTGCGTCTGTGCTCGGTCAATCTCTACCTCGCCGAGGCGCATGATGTCGGTCGAGTAGTTCTTGACCTCCAGTTCTGATTCGCCAAACGTGTAGCCGACGTAAGGCCACAAGAGGTACTGCTTTTTGTTAAGGACGGCAAAGCCAAGATTACCGCCAACAGTGTAGCCTCTGACTTTCGCCTCACCGCGGTTGTAGTCGTCACGCTCTTGATTAAAAGAAACGCTGTCGTCGGCAGAAGGCTGCTGAGAAAGCGATGACGAGTACTCGTAGTAGTTACCACCACCGCTGATCATCAGGCGCTTGAACAGCAGGAGGTGCAATTGACCACCAATGTTGGTGCCCAAACCGCGCACCTTGTACTCTTCGTTGTCGAACACGTCTTCGGTGCCTAACTCAGTAGCGAGGTCGCCAAACGTACCGTAGGTCATACCGGCGTGTACGTTACCAAAAATGCCAAAGGTGGCACGCAAGGTCGTGTCTTCGGGCTCGGCGAAGTCTTCCATCGACTCTTCGTCCATGGTTTCTTCTTCGGCGGCCTCCTCAGTGGGGGCCTCGTTTTGAGCCGCAAGCGCCAAAGGCGCAACGACAAATAGCATCAGGAACAGGCGTTGTAGGAATTGTTTCATGACAGACGGCATGGTATTTCGTCGAAACAAATATAACAGAAAAGCATCGCGCAATGGCAGGCTTTTTGGCATTTCACGACGCTTTTTACATCTAGTTGATCTTCAGGGAGCTCGGCGCCCGCTTAAATCGCAGCGAATACGAAGATGAGCGTGTAAATGAGCCCGAACAGCGCGATGAGCTGACCGTTGGTTTCCAGGTCTTTATCACCCAAATTGTTCGCGAACACCTTCTTGTTCAGTTTGATGGCCGAACCCAGCGGCAGCAGCATGAGCACAGCCGGCACGAGCAGCAGCCAGTTCAGATCGCCGGTCATGTTTTTGGCAACCAGTACGTAGGCAATCATAAACGGCACCACGGTGTAGAGAACGTACAGCACTTTCGAGAACGTCTTGCCGAACAGAATCGGCAGGGTTTTGATGCCGTATTTGCTGTCGACGATAGTGTCCTTGATGTTATTCAGGTGCAGCAGCGAGCCTACAAGCATGCCGATCGGCACGGCGTAGAAAATGACGGACCAGGCAAAATCGGCCGCTGGAGTCAGGTGGAAATACATGGCCATATACGCGCCGATGGTCGTCAGCATGCCCATACTCGTGATCACAATCACATCACCCAGCGCCAAATACTTGAACGCGATAGGCTGTGCAGTATAATAGACCGTGGCAAGCAAGCCGTAGGCGACGGGCACGAGGATCCACGGGCTGCTCATCAGAACGATGGGCACGGCAATGCCAATCGCTAGCAGGCCGGTTACCCACGCCCAACGGATCATGGTTTTCATGCTCACGAGCTCTTTGGCCAGCACTTTCGAGCCACCGCCTTCAAACTGGTTTTCTTCCGAGGGGGTGTCGATGCCGGTTTTGTAGTCGTAGATGTCATTGATCAGGTTGCAGCTGATGTGAATCGAAATCACACCAACAACGCTAAGGGCCGTCAGTAGCCAGTCGGGCATTTGGTTGTGGATGAACGAGAACAACACAATGCCAAGGATGGTCGGGAAAACCGACGCGGGCAAGCTGTAAACGCGGCTTGCCATCACAAATTTTTGAAAGCCGTTCATAAGATTTCGGTTAGGACGATGATGTTAATTTGTTGTCAGTCTGAGGTTCGTTTAAGGTGGGTTTCACTCTTCATTGAAAACACCTGCAAAAATAAGCGCTTCAGCGACTTGTCAAACCCATAACGCCAACAAGATAACAAATCATTCAAAACTTTCAATCAAAAGTGAAAGGGTGATAATCGCCAATAAGATTGGGTTGGAGTGAAAGCGGGTTCAATAGCTTGAAGCGGGCTTCAGTTAACTCAATAAGCCGTGATCAACACCAGTCGCTTCTTGTCCTTGAGGCTGTCTTTGGGGAGGTAGAACACATCGCCGTTGGTGTCGCGCACGAGCTCGATGAGGTAGTCGACGGCATCGGGCAGGTAGGTGGCCGCACTTTCGTCCATCGAGCGCAGCTTTAGGCTCTGCATATCGTCGATCAGCTCGGCGGCTTTGTGGTAGTCTTCCTCTACCACGAGCTTGTGGGCACGGTCGTCAACGGTCGCTTCCCAGGCAGCTTTCAGGCCGATTTCGAGCTGCTCTTGCACCTCGGCGCCTTCGATTTCGTACTGCAAATCGCGGTGGATAATCGTGCGCTCGTGCTGCACAATGGGCCAGACGAGTTGCGAGAGCTCCCGTGGTGAGGCGTAGTCATAGCTGCCATTCACGAAGGCGCGAATCGCCTCGGGTTCTTCGGCATGCTCGCGGTACTCGTTCAGCAATTTATCATTCGCCACAATCACGCAGGGCAGACTGGCTTCCTGAATCAACGGCAAGAGCGCCGATTCAACCTCCTTTATATAGGTCTTACTGCGACGGCGACTATCGGTGTCTTTCACTGTCTTAGAGAGGCCGAAGACGCTCTCTTGCTGGCGGCCGGCTTTGCGTGCAAACGAAACCGACTTGCTGGGCGGCTCAATCCCACGAGGTAGACCTGGCAGGTTGAATTCGAGTGTGTGGGCATTCAGGCCTTCGAAAATGCGGGTTTTTTTGGGGCTCAGCACCAGCACCACGTAATTAAACATGCGCTGCAAACGGTGCAGCACGGGCCGCACGCGAAAGCCCTTTGAAAAGGTAAACGTCTCTTCGTCAGGGGCGTAAGGCAGGTGCATCCAATGCTTCTGGCCCTCGCCAACGCAAATGCAGAGGCCCTCGCTCAGGCGCTTGCGTTGTACCATGCCCAGCAGCTCTTCCAGCTGCTTGAGCAATTGGTTTTTGGTGCCATCGGCAACATCCTCAGGAAAACAAGCCGTGGCACGCT
>CAZTEZ010000008.1:0-20600 GCA_964611815.1 uncultured Bacteroidia bacterium
GCTCCTCTCGTTTTGGTCAAGCGTACTAGAGCAATTAACCCGCCCCCAGTCCCCCGTCTGGCAGCGCTTTTTGCACAAGCCGCTGGGCGGTTGCGCGTTCTGCTTTAGCTTCTGGGTGGCGGTGGTGTGCGGCGCGCTTTGGGGGCTATCGCCGCTGCAGCTGCTGTTTTCGGTAGCGGTAGCCTTGGTCGTGTTGGAGCATTTAGAGCAAGTGTACTAGAAAATGAGCACCGACCGAGCGGTCTTTAGCATTTCCTTAACAAAGTTCTATTATGCTTGGGATTTCACTAAGCCCATCGACAAAGTTTCGCAGTCTCGCTAAGCGCTCTTGTGAATGGAATACTGGCGGCTAACTTAGTGTTGTGTTAGTGCAGTTGTTCGCAAAACCACTCATCCTCTTGTCTTTCGGCTCACTGGCCATCACTATTGAATCCCTGTTATGCAAAAACAAACTATGCCCATGAAAACCGCCACGCGCACCTCTGCCAGTGTGATAAGTGCCGAGCTTGAAATGCGCGAATGGTCGCTGGACTATTTTGCGCAGCAAGCCGAGCTCGATCAAGCCACTGCCGAAAAGCTGGTGAACGGTCGCGAGGCGGTGTCGCCGAAAGTCGCTACTGCGCTGAGCACCTCGCTCGGTGGCTCCAAAGAATTCTGGCTGTCGCTCAAACGCGGCTGAGTCAGCGCATATACCGCTCTCCTCTAACATCAACCAACATCACGAGGCTCACCTTCTAACATCAAGAGTCTAGTTTTGATCAGCGGCTGCAGGTTCATCGCCTGGCAGCCGCTTTCTTTTTAACAGCTCAGTTTTTCACAGCCCGTTCATACAGTTCGATCCACTCTTTGGGCGAGAACTTCTGCGCCAGTTCGACGAGCAGGTCATACGGGATGTCGTCCATCTTCTTGAAGCGCACACAGCTTTTGCCCATGTCTAGCTTCGTGCGGGCGTGGTCTTCATAGCTGCGCTGAAACCAGTCCAGCACGTCGGGTTCTGCATAAAGCCCCATGTGGCACATCGGGATAAAGCGCTTGCGGCTGGCCAGGCTGATGAACGGCAGCGGGTCGTCGGGGTTGCAGTGGTAGCCATCGGGGTAGGTCGCGTGAGGCACCACCCAATGCAGCATACCGCCGCTCACGCGCTCTTCGAAGCCCTCAGGCAGGTTTTCGTTGAACGTCTGGCGTAGCTGCTGCAGGGCTTCCTGGCGCGATTCGTCTTGTTCGTTAATCCAGTCTTGAGGGGTCATTGGTTTGGGACATTTTGGTGAATAGAGACCGAAAGTTAAGCCTCGCTTTTCATCCGGCCAAACGCCCATTCCAAAACACAAAAAAGCCGCCCTCTTTCGAGAACGGCTTTTGAGTTTTAGCTCATCCAACACGTTGTAAACACCGTATTGGGAACACAGGCACTGGGCTTAGTAGCGGTAGTGCTCGGGTTTGTACGGGCCGTTTTTCGGTACGTCGATGTACTCGGCTTGCTCGTCGCTCATCTCTTCCAGCTCCACGCCGATGTGCTCGAGGTGCAGACGTGCCACTTCCTCGTCGAGGTGCTTGGGCAGCATATACACTTTGTTCTCGTACTTTTCGGTGTGCTTCCAGAGCTCGATTTGCGCGAGGGTCTGGTTCGTAAAGCTGTTCGACATCACGAACGACGGGTGGCCAGTGGCGTTACCGAGGTTCATCAGACGGCCCTGAGACATGATGATCACGTCTTTGCCGTCGATGGTGTACTTGTCGACCTGCGGCTGAATTTCATCACGCGTATCGCCGTAGTTGTCGTTCAACCACGCCATGTCGATCTCATTGTCGAAGTGACCGATGTTACCGACGATGGTCTTGTCTTTCATCGCACGGAAGTGCTTCTCTGTCAGGATGTCTTTGTTGCCAGTGGCAGTGATGACGATGTTCGCCTCTTTCACGGCGTCCTCCATCTTCTTCACCTCAAAGCCGTCCATGGCAGCTTGCAGCGCGCAAATCGGGTCGATCTCTGTAACAATTACGCGCACGCCGTTGCCACGCAGCGAAAGGGCTGTGCCTTTGCCCACGTCGCCGTAGCCTGCTACGACACCGACTTTGCCGGCCATCATCACGTCCGTCGCACGACGAATCGCGTCAACGGCAGACTCGCGGCAACCGTACTTGTTGTCGAACTTCGACTTGGTTACTGAGTCGTTCACGTTGATGCAAGGCAACGGCAGCTTGCCATCTTTCTCGCGGCGGTAGAGGCGGTGTACGCCAGTAGTGGTCTCCTCAGAGATACCACGGATGCCGTCGACGAGTTCGGGGAAGCGGTCGAGCACCATGTTGGTGAGGTCGCCACCGTCGTCGAGGATCATGTTCAACGGCTGGTCTTTGTTCGGGCCGAAACCATTGATGGTTTGCTCGATGCACCAGTCGAACTCTTCCTCGTTCATGCCTTTCCAGGCGAAAACGGCGATACCTTTTGAGGCAATGTAAGCTGCAGCGTGGTCTTCGGTCGAGTAGATGTTGCACGACGACCAGCGGATTTCTGCGCCCAACTCAACGAGGGTTTCGATGAGTACGGCAGTTTGGATGGTCATGTGCAAACAGCCAGCGATGTAAGCACCAGCGAGCGGCTTTTCGTCGCGGTACTTTTCGCGCAGCGCCATAAGGCCGGGCATTTCTGCTTCGGCGAGTTCAACGACTTTACGACCGTAGTCGGCAAGTGCGATATCTTTGACTTTGTAGTCCTGAGTGGAAACTTCTTTCAACATAAAATCGGGTTTTGAATCCGTGTGGGAAAAGGTGGTCTGTGTGTAAATGTGCGTTTTTCAGCGAATGAAGGAGCCTTAAGTTACGCCAAAAGCGCTAAGCCTGCAAGCTCCAGCAGCCTAAAAACTGTTTGGTGGTGGATTAAGTTCAAAAGTTCAAATACAGTTAACATAAGCGGGGTTAAAACCCCGTTTTATCACAGCTTTACATCACTTTGTTACACAGTCATCCTCCGATTGACATCTTGTGCAAATGGTAAGTTGTTCAAGATGAACTCCAAACCCGCCAGAAAGCGTTACTGAATGGTACGGCTCGTTCAAAGCCCTTTGCTTATATTTAATACTCAACAAAAGCACTTTTCTACACTTACGCGTTGTAAGCGCCTGCTGTTCTTGCCGAATTCTATGCTGAAACATTTGCTCTTCTTGCTGTTGGCATTCGCGTACCTGCCCACTCTGGTGGCGCAGCACTCACCACTGCAGCGCGTGTTTATCGAGAACAAGGGCCAATGGGGCCCCGATGTGCTCTACAAAGCCGATATGCCCGGCGGCAGCGTGTTCGTTATGAAAGACCGCTTCCGATTCCTGTGGATTGAAGACGTGTTTTATCAAAAAGCGCCAGCATACGCGCACAACGCTGTGCACGAACATGATGATGACCAAGAACACGAGCACGATCACGACCATGCGCACGGCCACGAGCATCATACCCACGGGTTTACGGACGAACCCTGGAGCTACTGGACGCACGTGTACGACGTGGTGTTCGAGGGGAGCGTCGGCATCAGCGCCCACACAGCCGAGCAGCCCGACGGCACGTTGCGCAACTACTTCATCGGCAACGACCCCAGTTTGTGGGGCGAAGGCGCAATGGCCTTTCAGCAGATTCGTTTGAAGAACGTATGGGCGGGCATTGACATCGTTTGCAGCTTTTCCGAAACGGGCTTCAAGTATGACTTCATCGTCAGTGCCGGGGCCGATGTGCAGGACATCCGCTTCAAATACGAGGGCACAGACGGCTTGCGGATGGACAAAAACAAACTGACCATCCTCACCAAAGCCGGACGTTTTACGGAGCGCATTCCGGGCTCGTTTGTGATCGAGGAGAATCAGAAAGCCATTGAAGTCAAGTACGAGCTTGACCCCGCCACCAACACCGTCAGCTTTGACGTGCCCAAATATGACCGCTCGCAAACGCTTGTGATCGACCCGGAACTGATCTTCTCCAACCTCAGCGGCTCGCCAGCTGACAACTGGGGCTACACCGCCACCTTCGACGAAGACGAGCGTGCCTACGGCGGCGGTACATTCTATTCAACGACGACCGCCAGTGGCGGATCTTCCGTCACAGCGCCCACCACCCCCGGGGCATTTCAGACCAGCTTCCAGGGCGGCACGGGCATTTTTGAGGGGACGGATATTTGCATGCTGCGCTACAACGCCGACGGCACCGCACTCGAATATGTGACGTACATCGGGGGCAACAGCGGCGACCAGCCGCACTCGATCATCGTCGATTCGCTCAATCGGACATACATCCTGGCGCGTACCGCATCGAATAACTTCCCGGTGACAACGGGCACGCACGACGACACCTACAACGGCGGTGGCGATATCGTCATCGCGCGACTCGGGGCGAATGGCGGCAGTTTGCGGGCGACGTATGTGGGCGGCAGTGCATCGGATGGTATTCTCGACAATAGTTTCAGCGCCGGCACGGTGCCGCTCTCGTATTACTACGCCGATAACTTCAAGGGCGAAATTGACCTGGGACCCGATGGCAATGTCTACGTGGCCTCCTGCACGGAGTCGCAGAACTTCCCGACCACCGCCGACGCCATTCAGCCCAATAACGCGAGCACGACGAACCCCGCACTGGCCGCGGTGATCTTCTCGCTCGACCCCGAGCTAGACTCCCTACGCTTCAGCACTTACTGGAGTGGCAACAATGGCATGACGACGGCCTACAACCTGGAGGTGAGCGACAGCGGCGACGTGTTCGTCGTGGGCGGCACGACCAGCCCCTCGCTGCTGGCCACGGCTGGCACCTGGCAAACGACTTACCAGGGCGGGTTGGCAGATGGCTGGGTGGCGCGCTTTTCGCCGATGGGCGATTCGCTGATGGCGCAGACCTTCGTGGGCGGGCCGCACTACGACCAGGCGTACTTTTTGGACCTGGACACGGACGGCGACGTATATATCGCCGGACACTGCACGGGCACTGCCTCGGATTTCCCGATGACCGCCGACACTTATGGTGAGGCTCAAGGCGGGCAGTTCATCATCAAACTGCCACCTGATTTGACTGACCCCGAGTACGTCTCGCGCTTTGGCGTGAACGACGGCGACCCCGACCTCTCGATGACGGCCATGCTCGTCGATTTGTGCGAGAACGTCTACGTCTCGGGCTGGGCAGGCAACACCGCCACGCTGGCAGCTTCACAGCCGAACCCCGGTTCGGGCTTTAGCTACAATTCGCCACAGGGCGGCTACGAGACGTATAGTGACACCATCACCCCTGCGTTTGATAACACTTTTAGTGGCGCGGGTGATTTCTACTTTTACGTGCTCGAGCGCGATGCAGATACGCTGCTGTTCGCCAGCTATTTTGGGGCGAGTGCCGGCAGTGGCGAACACGTCGATGGCGGCACCAGCCGTTTCGACGAGCGCGGGACGATCTATCAGGGCATTTGTGCGGCCTGCAATTCGGGCACCTTCCCGACCACCGGTGGCGGCTCTCAGAACTCCGCGAGTGGCAATTGCAATTTGGGGGTCGCAAAAATCCAGCTCGATTTGATTGAGTTCACGCAAGCCGACTTCGACTTCAGCATCTCGTCTACCTCGGGCTGTAGGCCCTACAACTGCGTTTTCATTAATAACAGCGAAGGCAACTTCGTGAATTTCTGGGACTACGGCACGGGCGACACCGCCACCGTAAACGACAGCATACACACGTATTTATACGACACCGTCGGCACCTTTGAAACGCAGCTGATCATCAGCAACCCCAATAACAATTGCGTGCTCAATGACACGGTGGTGCAGCTCATCGAAGTGATCGACCCCGTTATCATCGAGGCGATCAACGATACGAGTACTTGCGACACGGTGCTGAATTTCAGTGCACAAATTTCATCCACGCCGGGCGTGCAAGTACCGCTGCTCTGGGATTTCGGCGATGGCAACACCGACACCTCGCTTAGCGTTACGAATGCCTACCCGCCAGACTCGGTCTATACCGTCACGCTGATAGCAAACGCGGGCACCGCCTGCCCCGACACCATGACCGCCCAGGTGGAGGTGGGCTTTCCGGTGCAATCTGATTTTTCGGTGGATTACCCCGGGTGCTCCCAAGTTGCAGACTTCATCACCAACAACCCTTCCGATTTCAACGTCGCCTGGAGGGTGAATGGCACGCAGGTAGCCACCGGCGATGAGCATACGCACACCTTCCCGAACGCCGGCACGTATACGGTTGAGCATGTGATCTTTACGAGTTTTGGCGACTGCCGCGATTCGACGACCCAAGCTGTTGAGGTGACGATCCAAACGGTGGCGGATTTCGAGCCGCCCGGCACCTCCTGCGATAGCACCGTCAGCCTAGCGAACTTGAGTCAACAAGCCTCCAGCTTTGTTTGGGACCCGGGCGATGGCTCGGGCAACACGCTGACGACCACGCCCTTCGACTATACCTACCCCGGCCCCGGCGTCTATCCAATTCAACTGATCACCACGCCCACCGGCCCCTGTCCGGATACTTTGACGCAAAACTTTGTCGTGCATCCTACACCGGATGCGCAGTTCAGCGTCACCCAAGCCAACTGCGACAGCTTCGTCGACTTTGCCTTCACCGGCAGCTTTGCGAACCAGTTCGACTGGGATTTGGGCGATGGCAGCCCGCAGATTTCTGGCGTGACGGCATTAACGCACGAATATCCCGACACGGGTGTGTTTACAGTCACACTCTTTGCCGAAAACCAGTTCGCCTGCCGCGACACCGGTGAAGTCACCGTGTTCATCTACCCCCGCGCCGAGCCGCAGATTGCCCCACCCGATACTTCGCTGTGTGCATACGACGTCCGGCTGCTTGAAACGAGCCGTTTTGTGCCCCCGGGCGAACACCTCTGGTTCCCGGAAGATGGCATCGGGCCGTTACCAGGTGACACGCTGGAGTACATCTATCCCGGCGGTGGCGAGTATATTATCACGCTCATTGCGCGACCGGGCCACCCCTGCGCCGATACAACGCGTCGATCGCTCTTCTTGCCGAATGTGCCGCAGGTGGCGCTCGATACACTGAACGACCCCTGCACCCGCAACGCGCAGTTGGTGGCGACCGGCCAGCACATCGACAGCTTCCTCTGGGATCTGGGCAATGGCAGCTCGAACACCACCAGCCTGACGCCCGTCGCGACTTACCCCGACGCGGGCGGTACGTTCTTTGTGCGTTTCACGGCCAACCCCGACAGTATCTGCTCGGCCACTGTGGAAGACACGATTACGATCCACCCGATCATTGCGCCCGAATTCACGCTCGACCCGAACCCGCTGTGTGGCGACTCCATCACAGTAAGCGGAAACGGGGTGAACGCGGCTGAATTTGCCTGGGTCATTCGCGAAGCCGGCTCAACGGCTGTGTTAAGCACCGATAGTGGCCAAACCGCGAACGTCTTCGTGCCGCAGGGCACTGACTTTAACCTTGACTTTGAAGCCGATCTCACAATTACATCCGTGTTTGGGTGCCAGGAATCGCTGACGCTGCCCTTCTCGCGCCACCCGTTCTTCGAGGCGCTGTTCGACACCAGCCGCACCGAGCGCTGTTCGCGTACCATTAATTACGAGAACCTATCGGCTACCGACGACATTCTGTGGCTCTTCGGCGATGGCACCACCGACAACAGCTCGCCCACCACAGCGCACACCTACGGCGCCGACGACACCTTTGCGGTGCAGCTCGTGACGCTGCCGGGCTCGCCCTGCCCCGATACGGCCGAAATTCAGATGCCAGTCGGCAGGCTCGATGCTTTCGCTGCCATCGAGCTGCCCGATACGATTTGTGAGCGCTTCATCACCCCGCAAAGTGTTGGGAATGGTAATTTGAGCTGGGAGTGGGATTTCGGCGACAACATGGGCACGGCCGGCGTGCCCGAGCCGAGTTACACTTACCAGGATTCGGGGCGCTACCTCGTCTCGCTGGTCACCGACCTGGGCACCGCCTGCGAAGACCGCACCGAACAGCCCGTGACCATATTGATTCCCGACAGCGTGCCCGTGCAAGTCGACACCGCGTCTTGCGACCCGCGCGTCGTGCTCTTGCCACAGGGCGAGAATGTCGTCGACTACCTCTGGCTGTTCGACGACGGCAACCAAAGCACAGATATGGTGCCGACCCATGTGTACAACGAGCCGGGGCGCTACAATGTGCAGCTCATATCAACTGACATCTACGGCTGCCTCGACACCACCAATATCCCGCTGGCCATCAACCCCTCGGCCTTGCAGTACCTGTTCGTGCCCAACGTCTTTTCGCCCAACGGCGATGGCCTGAACGACGTCTTCCGCATCGAGACGGAATTCGAGCCCTGCATCGAGGAGGTCGCAATCTTCGACCGCTGGGGCCGTAAGGTGTTCAGCACCAACAACCGCACGGAGTTTTGGGATGGTACCATGAATGGCAAGCCCGTTCCGGAAGGCGTGTACGTCTACCTAATTCATCCGGAAAATGGCACTGAACGCGTCGGCACCGTGACGGTGCTGCGCTAACTGCTGAGTACGGCAACTCTGTCGTTGAGGCAGGTTGTGGAAGTGTACGACACAGATGACAGATTACAGCTGCATGTGGTCGGGGCGGAACTCCAACTCCTGTGCCTTGAGCGGATTGGTGATGTTTGGTACGCGCAGCTCAACGCGGACACCCTCACCGGGTTTGCTGAAAAACGTGATGAAGCCATCCATTACCGATGCGCGCATCAGCATGTTCTTCAGACCCAGCCCGCCGGGCTGGCTTTCTACTTTTTCCATGTTGAAGCCCTTGCCGTCGTCAGCGTAGTACAGCTGAAGGGCGTCGTCATCTTCAATCGTTATACGAAGTGTGATCTTGGACGCACCGGAATGCTTCATGGTGTTGTTCACCAGCTCTTGCACGATACGATAAATCGATAACTGCGTATTCGATGGCAGCTCTCTTTCAAGATGTGTCAGGTCGTACTCCACCTCCATGCTCTCGGCCGACTCCAGCCAACTCAGCAGGTTGCGGATGGCGGCCTCCAGACCAAAATCGACCAGCAGACTGGGCGAGAGGTTGCGCGAGGTATTGCGCACTTCGCGGGTCGCCTCGGTCAGTATTTCGTCCAGGTTGTTCACCGCAGACAGCATATCCGGATCTTCGGACTTCTGCGCCTTTTCTTTGAGCAGCGACAGGTGCATGCCCATCACCGAAAGGTTGTGCCCGACGCTGTCGTGCAGCTCCTCGGCAATGCGCTGGCGCTCCTGGTCTTGCGCGTGCAGCATCGCGTGGGTCAGTTGCTCGTGGTAGCGCAGTTTCTGACGGGTCATTTCGTCCAGAATGCGCTTTTTGATCGTGATATCGCGCTTAATAATGACCCAGTTCGTCAGCCGACGCTGATCGTCGAACACCGGCGAGACATGCCAGTCGGCCCAAAACTGCGTGCCGTCTTTGCGGTACACCTGACACTCAAATGCATAAGGCGCACCCCGTTTGATCGATTCCATGAGCACCTCGTAGCGAGATTGGTGGCGCTCGGTGATTTTCACGAACGAGAGGTCCTTCCCAACCGCCTCTTCAGGCGAAAAACCCGTGAGGTGTTTAAAGGAGGCATTCGCGTAAATGATCGTGAGTTCGTTGGGGTCGTCGGCCGTAGTAATCAGCACCGCATCGCGGGCGTATTCAATGGCCGCACTCAAACGCGCGTATTTCTGACGAATAAGATCCTCGTTGTCCAAGCTAGTGCAGCTCATCGTGATGCGCAGCTTGTCGCCGATGTACTCGCCGTGAAAGTTGCAGCGAATCATCATTTCGATCTCGCGGTTTCTGATGCGCACGTGCAGGTCAACGCTCTGCGGGCCCTGCTTGGGCTCTGGCATTCTGAGCTGTTGAGCACCCATCGGTGAAATCAGGTCATTGATCTTCAAGCCAATTAGTTCATCAATGGTCTTGGCGCCCAAGAAATGCGCCCCAGCCAAATTGCAATCCACAATCGTCCGAGCGTCTTCCTCGAGCACCAGAAAAGGTATCTCTATCAATTTGGATGCTTCGAATACGCTAGAAGTGCTGTCGATGGCGGTCATAATCGGGAGATGGTGAATGACAAAGCGGCAGGGGAGCAGGGGAGTGAAAGCAGCAAGTAAACTGCGGCGCATCATTACAAGTATTCAAAACAAGTTAATCAGAAGAGGCTCACAAATGTTCAGCTTGCACATTAACCGACCATTCAGCAGCAAGTTTTTGCAATTATCATGTTTATGCTTAATCCTTGTTGAACACTTTGATGCACGCAAAGCTAGAAAACTGTGTAAAACACCTAATAGGTCAGTTGGTTTGTCAGTCTGCCTCGAAGTTTATTTGTTAGACCAGAGCGCTTTCGCTTCAAAAATTTGATGCCACACGCACTTTAAAAGTTGCAACGAATATGTTAACTTGGATCTAGTTGCATACTGTCGATGACTGGTTAGGGCTTCATGCAGTTGATTTGTACCGCAGTTGACGTACAACACAATTTTGCAAGCCCAGTGAACCATTTAACGTCTACGGCTGTATTGCAGTTAGGTAAGATAGGCTTTCAACCTCATCTCTTTTCCAACTATGAATAACCCCATTTATCTCGACTACAGCGCAACAACCCCTATGGACCCGCGCGTCCTGGAGACGATGCTGCCCTTTTTACAAAACGACTTCGGCAACGCCGCAAGTCGTAGTCACGCCTTTGGCTGGAAAGCCGAGGAGGCCGTAGACTACGCCCGCGAGCAGATCGCCGATCTGATCGGCGCCAGTTCCAAAGAAATCATTTTCACCAGCGGTGCGACTGAATCGGACAACCTCGCCATGAAAGGCGTGGCCGACATGTATGCCCGCAAAGGCGATCATGTCATCACGGTCTCTACCGAACACAAAGCCGTGATTGACACGGCCCGTGCGCTTCAAAAAGAAGGTAAGCAGGTCACGTTCCTCGAAGTGAACAACGAGGGCCTGATTGACCTCGACGAGTTGCGCGATGCGATTCGTCCGGAGACCATTCTGGTGTCTGTGATGTTCGCCAACAACGAGACCGGCGTTATTCAGCCCATCAAAGAAATTAGCAAGATCGCCCACGACGGTGGCGCACTCTTTATGACCGATGCCACGCAAGCCGTCGGCAAAATACCCGTAGACGTCAATGAGTACGGCATCGACCTGATGGCTTTCACGGCCCACAAAATGTATGGCCCCAAAGGCGTCGGTGCACTTTACGTTCGCCGCCGCAACCCGCGCGTGAAAGTCACGGCGCAGGTGACTGGCGGTGGCCACGAGCGTGGTATGCGCTCTGGTACGCTCAACGTGCCTGGCATTGTTGGCTTCGGTAAAGCCGCGCAGATTGCCAAAGAGGAAATGACGAACGAAGCCATTCGCCTCGCCAAGATGCGCGACAAACTCGAGCGCAGCATCCTAGAGCAGCTTGAACAAAGCTACCTCAACGGTAACAAAGAGCACCGCATGCCCAACATCACGAATATCAGCTTCAAGTATGTTGAAGGCGAGGGCTTAATGATGGCCATGAAAGACCTCGCGGTCTCGTCTGGCTCGGCCTGTACCTCGGCATCACTAGAGCCGTCTTACGTCCTGAAGGCCATGAGCCTGGACGACGAGCTGGCACACTCTTCTATTCGCTTTAGCATCGGCCGCTTCACCACAGATGAAGAGATCGACCAGGCGATAGAGAAGACCGTGAAAGCCGTGAACCACATGCGTGATCTCAGCCCGCTTTGGGAGATGTTCAAAGATGGGGTCGATATCAGCAAAATCGAGTGGGCCGCCCACTAAACTCAACTCCGGCACACATACAGGTACGAATCGCACTGGCTTGGCTGTCATTTGATGTCTTTAAGCCGAGTGCGTCGAACCCAAAGGGCTGATTGTACGTTATTTAAACTGGAATCGGTCTAATTACACGCCTGTGTAAGTGTGCTATTTCTCTAAACTTCTTTAATTTTCACTCAGCAAAAGCCTCTGAACCATGCCTTACTCAGAAAAAGTCATTGACCACTACACCAACCCGCGCAACGTGGGTACATTGAACAAAGACGACGATAACGTCGGCACCGGCCTCGTTGGTGCGCCCGAATGCGGCGATGTGATGCGCCTGCAAATTCAGGTGGACGACGAGGGCAAGATTACCGACGCGAAATTCAAAACCTTCGGATGCGGCTCAGCCATCGCCTCCAGCTCTGTTGCGACAGAGTGGATGAAAGGCAAGACCGTGGATGAAGCCATGTCGATCAGCAACATGGACATCGTTGAGGAGCTATCGCTCCCGCCGGTGAAAATCCACTGCTCGGTGCTCGCCGAAGACGCCATCAAGTCTGCCATCAACGACTACCGCCAGAAGAAAGGCCTCGAGCCGCTGGTCGTCGAAGAGGTACACTAACCCGAACAGCCTACGCGGCACTGCCGCGCTCAGTCTACTCATTCTCAAACGATAAGTAGTAGCTGTTTCATGTTCAGCGACCCCTTGGCGCCATTGCACAAGGGGTCGCTTATCATCTTCTTCAGACTGAAAGCGATTTATATTATGGCAACAGCAACACAAGCCAATCCACAAGAGATTGCCGTGAGCGAAAAAGCGCTGGCGAAGCTCCAGCAGTTGCGCGAACAAGCCGGCATCGACGAGGATCACTTCCTGCGCGTGTCGGTTACTGGCGGTGGCTGCTCGGGCCTCACCTACAATCTTGATTTTGACAACGAGGAGCAGCCCGGCGACCAGTTCTTTGAGAACGGCCCCATCAAGGTGGTCTGCAACCTCAAGAGCTTCCTTTACCTTGCCGGTACCGTGCTGGAATTTTCCGACGGTCTCGACGGCAAAGGCTTCAACTTCGTGAACCCTAACGCTGCACGCGAGTGCGGCTGCGGCGAGAGCTTCGGCGTCTAATCTCTACGAACTCATCAATAACATAAAGCCCGCTGATTGCTCAGCGGGCTTTTTCTATGTACTGGTATTCAGCAGCTTACTACTTCACAATCGGCACGGCCATGCTACCGGCACTAGTTTGAACACGCAGAAAATACTTTCCAGCACTCAAATCGCTGAAATCCAGACTGTGGGTGTAGCGCTGTGCGGGCAGGTGTTGGCCCAGTTCGGTCGTGAAGTGCGCGCGGCCTGTGATGTCCACGACAGTGACGCGCACGAGCTCGCTCGCGTCGCTGAGCTCGAACGCCAGTTCAGCGGTGTGCTGCACGGGGTTCGGGTACACCCCGTAGAGCGTCAGGCCATCGACGCGCAGGTAGGTCTCCGCGCGCGTCACAGTTGAGCACTGCGCGCCGTAGAGCGTAGGGATGATGTTCAGATCACGGTCCAACTGGGCAGTTGGGGTGAAGTTGTAAATCGTGTTGCGCCAACGCACGTTGCTGGCGGTACTCGTCGGCTCGTCCGTCAGTTGGAAAAACAGCCGCGCCTGTCCCTGGCCGAGCCCTTCGAAGCCGGTGCTGTAGATCACCTCGTCGTCGAAATCGGGCCCGTTGATACCCAGAGAAACGAAAACCGTGTTGTTGTTAAAGAAATTGGCATCCGATAGCAGATTGCGAGGCGAATCGAATTGCACTTCGCGAAAGCCGGAAAAACCGTATTGCGGCCGTCCGATGTCGGCACCCGGACTGAAGATCGACGAGGGCAGATACTGCGTGCTCTGCAGCTCGGTCGTGGGGTAGACCAGCGCGGTGTCAATCGTATTGGCGGTGTCGATCGTACCGTTGTCATCTTCGTCAATCTCCACCCATTCGCCCGTAAAAACATAGGCCGGGATAAAATCCTCGGTGCCTTCGGGGTTGAAGACCATGTCGCTCGAGAAGTACGTGACCGCGAGGGTGTCGTAACCACTGGCATCAATCGTGAAGCTCTGCGCCACCTGCGTCACGGTAGAGTAGGTCGTGTCGCCCGTGCTTGAGCTCACCCGGAAGTACTGGCTGTCCGGCGAGCTGCGGAAGGTGATCGAATCGCCGGGCTGCAGCTCAACGCGGTCGCGTGCACTGCGATCCTGAAAGAGTTCATCGGTCGCGGGGTCAACGCCATCCGGGCAATCGGTGGTCGTTTTGCTCAAAACAGGCGCCGACTTATTCGGGGCCAACAGCGCCGGTAGCTGCCATTGGGTGGCTGAATTTGCCTCAGCATCTTGCTGAGCCAGCAGCGCCGGAGCGGCAAGAAGCATCAAGATAAAGTACAGATATCGCATGCGGTTGGGTTTGAAATGATGAAAGAAGTTAGACTTTGAAAACAGTGTACGCTGACCGAGCTAAATGGCTAAACTCAAAACAGCACTCGAGCCAATTTGGCCCAAGTGCTGCTTCGAAATAAGTTAGATGAAATCAGGTCACTCCCGAATGACCAGTCGGGTGGCCATGCTGCCAGCTTTTGAAGTCAGCCGCAGATGATATAAGCCTGGCGGTAAATGACTGATATCTAGTCGATGATCGTAGCGCACGGCTGGCAACTGTTGGCCAAGCTCAGTCTCATACACGCGGCGACCGACCTGGTCGACGATGTCGATGCGGAAATAATCACGGGCTTCTTTCAGCTCATACGCCACCGTCACAAAGTCATTCGCCGGGTTCGGGTAGGCACTGTAAAACTTGAGGTTATTGACCTGGAAATACTCCTGAATGCTGTTGGGCGTTGTATCGTTCGGAGTCGTATCGTTCGGAGTCGTGTCGTTAGGCACGGTGTCGTTCGCTTCTCCGCAAATCACGCCGTAGATGTAGGGGCGGATATAAAGGTCGATGTCCTCCCGCAGAGAAGTTGGGATGGTGTCGTTGGCGAAGTCAGGCGCCCCAATTGCCATGTTCACCCAAAACTGTTGCTGCGCATTCAGGTTGTTCGACCACTCGCGGTAGTAAAGCGCCAACCCTTGTCCAAGGCCCTCATCGGGTCGCGAGGTGAACTGGAAGATGGAATCATCTTTCGTGGGGTTTTTGATTTCATAACCCACAAAGACTTGGCTGTTGTTAAAGAAGTTGGCATTGTTCACAAGGTTGGGCGGGTTTGCAAAAACCAACTGCGTCTCACCAGCTGCGTCCAGTTCCGGCAGGTTGAACTGTGTCTGGAAGATGCCAAGCAGCGGATAATCCTGCGTATGCACCTCTTGGCTGGGGAACACGTAAGTGGTATTCTGGATCACTTGCTCCTGGCCTGTATACATCAGCGCGGTGAAATCATCGGTGGTGGCGCCCATTTCGATGTACCCAAAACGAACATCAATGGCGGTTACAGCCAGTGAGTCGTAACCGACATAGTCGAGGTCAAACTGCTGCAGCACCTTAGTGACTGCCCACTCTGCCACTGTGTCGCCGTTGGCGTCGGTGCTGAGGTAGCTCGCTTCAACGGGACGCCAAAACGTGAACTGCTGCATGGGGTCCAGTTCGATACGGTTGTAGGCCGAGTTGTCTGCAACGTTTACCTCATCGACGATGCTGTCGCAGTCGACGGTTGTTTTGTTGCTGGATGAGGACGGAGATTGATAGAAAAAGAGTTCGTTGGCAGCGTTTTTGTGCGTGCCAGGCACTTCGTGCAATTGCTGAGCAAATGCAGCTTGGCCGAGCGCCAGCGAGAACAGAATGAGCAGAAGTCGTTTCATCGAAATATGTATTAAGTGGAAGACGATGCTTTAACCTAAAAATAATTCATTTAGCGATGACTTCCGATAACCGTCTTTTTTTGAGTTAATTCAAAAATCAGCCGGACATTGATGCATGCCCTCCTCACGTCCACTGAGCTGCAAGGCAACAAAAAACCCGCCGCTTAAAAGCGGCGGGTTGAATATAACAACTGTCAATCGAGTAGATCTACAGTACTGCGTTTAATGCAGCTTATTGCTTGACCATGCGGAGGCCCATGCCGCCGTTGTTGGTCGTCAGCTTCACGCTGTACATGCCGCTGGCGAGGTGGCCAACGTCGAATGTGTGGGTGTGCTTCATGTCGGGCAGCAGTGCGCCGAGCTCAGTTTCGAATACTACACGGCCGTTGTTATCGATGATTTCGACGATCGTGAAGTCAGAAGCCGTGTTCATTTCGAAGGCAACGCTCACTTGGTTCTGCACCGGGTTCGGGTAGATATTGTACATCGTCAGGTCGCCGTAAGAGATGCTCTCGTCACGAGAGGTACTGGTATCCTCGGCACACTTCACAAGTGCGAAGTACGGGATGAGGTACAGGTCCGCGTTGGTCTCAGAAGCCTGGTCGAAGTTCAACACAGAGTTAATCCAACTCACAGAGTTGTCAGACGTGCGCAGCTGCTCATAAAACAGACGGTTGTTACCACCACCGGTGTTCTCAGTACCAGTTACGTAAAACACGGAGTCGTCCTTTGCAGTGTCGTTATTCGTAACTGAAATGAATACCGTGTTGTTGTTGAAGAAGTTGGCGTTATCCAAGAGGTTCTCAGGGTTCGGCACGTCCAAGGGGAAGAGGTTAATTCCACCAACGTTGAAGTCAGGACGGTTCGGCACTGGATCCCAGAAGTTGCTCGGCAGCACCTGGAATGATTGTACGAGAGAAGTAGGATAAACGGTGTTCTGCTGCTGGGGAACCTCAGTACCCGTCAGAATACGGAACTCAACCGAGTCTTCGTCACCAACGAAAATAAAGTTAACGTCGCCTTCAAGACGGTAGATTGACAGAGAGTCAAGATCAAGCGTGCTGACATCCATCGGGATGCTTTGCGCTACTGCTACCGTTGTGAAAAAAGTCGTATCGCCACCAGGTTGCGCCGGCGGAATGAAAGAAGAGCTGTCCAGGGGCGTGATCAGCAGGATCTGGTTGTTCGGATCCGTTTGAATACGGTTGATGTGCTCGATGAAGAACGAATCGCGGTCAACAGTAAACGAGTCGCAGTCCAGTGTAGACTTGAAAGAGGAGAAGCCGGGAGCCAGCAATGGCTTTTGGGCTGTTGCGGGAATGGTCACTTCGTTCGCTGTTTGCAGTTTTCCGCTCTGGGCAGAAAGAACGCTGTAGGCGACCAAAGCAACAACTAAGAGTAGAAGCTTTTTCATTGTAAGTAGTCGATTTACTTTAGCAAAGCCCCAATATACGCGAAAATTACGTGGATGAATTCCATTTTAAGGAAAAACTGAATGTTTGGGGAAAAATAAAGCGTCACCGGTCAGGAACTATCCCTTAAACGCCCCTTTAAGCACGGTTTTCGCTCATAAACTGCCGATGAATTGGGACAGATAGGCCGCTGCGGCTTTCATGCGCGCGCCGTACCAACTGAACATCTCGCCGTCTACCAGGCGCACGTCTGTATTGGGCAGTAGCTGCCGGTAGCGCGCCAGGTGCTCGTCTTTGTACGGAAAGGGCTCGCTGGAAAGCAGCAGCAGTTCGGGTTGCAGGGTCTGTAATTGCGTGTCGGTGAGTTCTGGGTAGCGACTGGCATCGCTCAGCGCGACGTTCACCAAACCCAGATACGCCAGCACGCTGTTGATATACGTGTTGGCACCCACGGCCATTACGGGTTTTTCCCAGATCAGATACGCACACGTCTTGGGCGTCTCAAGGGGGGCGATGCCATTGAGCAGCCCGTCGATTTCGCTCGCCAGGTGGATGCCTGCCAGCAGTTCAATCGTCTCTGGCGGCGGGGGCAGTTCGGGCGCATCGGAGGTCGAGAGGTGCACAAACGCACCACTGAGCAGCGCACCCAGGTCTTTGATCATCACGAGCGCATCTTTAATATGCTCGACGCGGGTGACGAACACCGGGAACTCAGCTTGCAACTTGCGCACGAGCTCGGGGGTCTGCTCCTCCATTTCGGCGAGGATGAAATCGGGCTTTTGCGCACGGATGTCTTCAATACGCACTTTTTTGGTGCCGCCGATTTCGGGGATGCGTTCGATGTCTGGCTGCGGGTGGATGCAGAACTTGGTGCGGCCAACTAGGCGGTTGCCGGTGCCGAGTTCAAAGAGCGTTTCCGTTTGCGAAGGGCATAGCGAGACGATGCGTTGCGGGGCGCCGTCCAGTTCGAGTTCGCGGCCCAAATGGTCGCGGATCATCATGTAGTGGGGGCTTGGTTGGGGCCGTCGTCTGAGGATTTACGGCTGTCGCTGCGTTGCTGACGGCGTTGTTCTTGCTCCAGTTCCAGCTTTTCGTAGGCACCAAGTATGCGACGCACCAGCGGGTGGCGCACCACATCACTGGCATCCAGGTGCACGAAACCGACGCCTTTGATGCCCTTCAAAATACGCTCGGCTTCAATGAGGCCGGAGTCGCGTCGGCTGGGCAGGTCAATTTGCGTGGCATCGCCAGTGACGATAATCTTCGAGTCGTTACCGAGGCGCGTGAGGAACATCTTCAACTGCGCGCGGGTGGCGTTCTGGGCTTCGTCGAGAATGATGAACGCCTTGTTAAGTGTCCGGCCACGCATGTACGCCAGGGGCGCAATCTCGATAATGCCCCGCTCCATGTACAGCTCCAGCTTTTCCGGCGGAATCATATCCTCCAGGCCATCATAAAGCGGGCGCAGGTAGGGGTCGATTTTGTCCTTCAAATCGCCCGGCAGAAAGCCCAGCTGCTCACCGGCTTCCACGGCTGGGCGCACGAGGATGATCTTCTTGACCTTCTTGTTTTTCAGCTCGTTGACGGCTACCGCCACGGCAGTATACGTCTTGCCCGTACCAGCCGGCCCGATTGCGAACACCAGGTCATTCTCGCTGGAACTACTGACAATCGCCCGCTGGCCACCGGTTTTTGCGCGAATGAGGTTATTGTTGTTGCCGCGCAGAATAACATCGCTGGGCAGCTCTTTGCGCTTGGGGGCGGTGGTGTCGCCGCCTTCTTTTTCCAAGATTTGCTTCACGCGCACATTGTCAACTTGCCCATATTTGCGGATTTCGCGCAACAGACTGTTCATGATTTGCTCAATGGCCTTCAGCTTTTCGGGCTGGCCCATGGTTTTGAGCGAATGCCCACGGGCGACAAATTTCACGTTCGGGTAGGCGTGTTTAACCAGATTCAGCTTCTCGTTATTAACGCCGTAAAGGTCAAGCGGGTTGACGTCCTCGAAGGTGATGACGTTTTCGTAGTTGCGGGGGTCTTGCAAACGCGGTGGGTATTAGGCGGGCTTATTTCTTGAAAAATAAAAACTTTTCGGGCAGTAAGCCTACGTTCGGCACAGGAATACGCATTAATTCAACGTGAACAGGCGCATGGACGTATTCAGCGGGCATAGATTCTACCGGAAAGCGTTCGAGAGCGGACACTGACTTATGCACACCGCCGCCAAAGGGCGCGTTAGGTGTCTTTAAAACTACCACCAAAAGTTGTGGATAACCGAGGAGTGCTGTGGATAAGTTAGCGTTATGTCCAGCCCCACCTCCAGCAACCGACCCAAGTTCGTCGCCAAGAAGCGCGCCCCACGCAACCGCACGCTCACCCTGACGATGGCGGACTACCACCGCCTGCGTCCACAGCTCACCCGCATCGAAGCCAGCACGCGGCTGGGCGTGCTGCGCAACCGCATCTTGCACCAGGACCTCGACAGCGCCCTGCCCCACCTGCCCGAGCAGTCGGTCGATCTGCTCTTCCTCGACCCGCCCTACAACCTGACCAAGACCTTCGGCGATCGGCAGTTCAAAGCCCGCAGCACCGAGGCGTATATCGAGTACCTCGAAAGCTGGCTGCCGGCCATGCTCAAGCTGCTGAAACCCAACGCGAGCGTGTACGTCTGCGGCGACTGGAAGTCTTCGGCGGCGCTGCAGATCGTGCTGGAGCGCCACCTCATCCTGCGCAACCGCATCACCTGGGAGCGCGAAAAGGGCCGTGGCGCCAAGACGAACTGGAAGAACAACATCGAGGACATCTACTTCGCGACGGTCTCGGAAGACTACGTCTTTAACGTGGAAGATGTGAAGCTCAAACGGCGTGTGATTGCGCCCTACAAGCAAAACGGCAAGCCAAAAGACTGGGACGATACAGAAAGCGGTAAGTTCCGGTTAACGCACCCCTCGAACATTTGGACGGACCTCACGGTGCCGTTTTGGTCGATGCCCGAAAACACCGACCACCCCACGCAGAAGCCGGAGAAGTTACTCGCAAAAATCATCCTCGCTTCCACAAAACCGGGCGCGGTGGTGTTGGACCCGTTCGCTGGCTCAGGCACTACGGCGGTGGTCGCCAAAAAGCTGGGGCGCGATTTCATCGCCATCGAGCGCGAAGAGGAGTACTGCCTGATAACCGCCCGCCGGCTGGAGCTGGCCGACGAATCGCCTGACATTCAAGGCTATGCCGACGGCGTGTTCTGGGAGCGCAATTCGCAACCGCCGACCAAAACCAGCCTGCCCAAGCGCAAGCCGCGCACCATTGATTTGGGGCACAAGGAAGAACCAGAATTTTCAAAATTTTCAGAATGAGCAGAATTCAGTTCACGGTCTGGATTCTGAAAATTCTGTCCATTCTGAAAATTCTGGTTCTCCTCCCTTAGCTTTACATTACCGTTGCCTTGGCGTAACTTAAAGCCATGCAATTTGAAATAGGCGACGAGGTAAAACATTTACGGCAGGACCTATCGGGCAAAGTCACGGGCTTTGGCCCCAGTGGCGATGTGCTGGTAGATATCCAGGGTTTCGATATGAGCTACCCGGCCAGCGAGCTGGTGCACGCCCGCCCCAAGGCAGCC
>CAZTEZ010000009.1:0-20585 GCA_964611815.1 uncultured Bacteroidia bacterium
GCAGGTGTTGACTTTGTCATAGCAATCGGGATGACGCATCTCTTAGACTACCGCTTCGGCTTCAGGCTCACCACCGGCACGAGCATCTCTTCAAGGCTCACCCCGCCGTGTTGCAGGGTATCGTTGTACTTGTTTGCGAACTTGTTGTAGTTGTTCGGGTACACGAAGTAGCCGTCTTCGAGCACAAAGGCAAAGCTCCCGGACACGTTGCTGCTGGGCAGCTGGATGTCCTCGGGTTTGCGCTCGCCGTAGATCAGGCGGTCCTTTTCGTCGTAGTTGAGGTTGCGCCCGTGCTTGTAGCGCAGGTTGGTGCTGGTGTCGCGGTCGCCCACGATTTTCAGCGGGCGCTTCACGCGGATTACCCCGTGGTCGGTCGAGAGGACGATCTTTACGCGCTTTTCGCGCAGCTCTTTTAGCAGCGAGAACAGCGCGCTGTGCTCCAGCCAAGAGCGCGAGATCGACCGCAGGGCCGGCTCGTCGGGCGATAGCTCGCGGATGACGTTCATGTCGGCCCGGGCGTGGGCCAGCATGTCGATGAAGTTGACGACCACCACGTTCAGGTCGTTCTGCATGAAATTGTTGACGTTCTGGTCGAGCCCCTTCGCGTCTTCGTTCGAGATGATCTTTTTGTACGACCACTTCACGTCCAGCCCATGGCGTTTCAGGTTGTGGCCGAGCAGCTCCCCTTCGTGTAGGTTTTTGCCACGGTCTTCTTCGTCGAACACCCAGAGGTCAGGGTGTTGCTGCTGGATTTCGAGCGGAAACAGCCCCGCGAAGATGCTGTTGCGAGCGTATTGGGTAGCGGTGGGCAGTATCGAGAAGTAGAGGTCGTCCTCGTCGATCGTATAGTAATCGGCGAGCACCGCCTCAAAGACCTTCCACTGGTCGTAGCGCAGGCAGTCGACGAGCAGGAAGAAGACGCTGTCGTAGTTGTCTTCTTTCTGCGAGCGCAAGTGCGGAAACACGTATTTCGAGAGCAAGTCGGGCGAGAGGGTGGGGCGGTCGTCGGCATCGGCTTGCGTCCAGTCGGCGTACTCGCGGGTGATGAACTTGCCGAAGTTCACATTCGCTTCCACCATCTGCGAGTTGAGCACCTCGCGCATGCCCTGGTCTTGCGCCTGTTCGAGCTCGATGTCCCAGTACACCAGCTTGCGGTAGATGTCTTTCCAGGCATCGGCGTCCATATCCTCGAAAAACGCCATCGAGATTTGGGTGAACGATTGCTGATAACCGCGGTTGGCGTGCTCGCCCACCAGCTCCTTGCCTTTCAGCAGCTTTTTGATGGCCAGCAAAATCTGATTCGGGTTCACGGGTTTGATCAGATAATCGGCGATTTTGCTGCCAATGGCCTGCTCCATCACGTCCTCGGCCTCGTTTTTGGTAATCATCACCACCGGCGTGTGCGGGCGCATCTTTTTGATTTCAGCCAGCACCTCCAGCCCGCCCATGCCCGGCATGTTTTCGTCCAGAAAGACGATATCGAAGGCCTGCTCCTGCACGGTCTCGAGCGCGTCCTCGCCGTTGGTGGCGGTTTCGACGGCCATGCCCTTCTGTTCGAGGAACATCAGGTGGGGTTTCAGGTGGCCAATCTCGTCGTCGACCCACAGGATGCGGGCTTCGGCTTGTGCGGTGTCAGGGGTGCTCATACTCAGGGTTCAGAGGGGTTGTGGGGCGATGAATGCCATCGCGAATATGCGGCTGGCAAGTATATTCCCCAAACGTGGCGGCGAGTGGTTTAATTGCCAATAGTCGCAAGCTTTTCGATTTATCGCTTGGTCATCTGTTTGTAAACCCTATATTTGTAAATCATGTATTCTGCGAATTCACTACCGCAAAGTATGCTTACTACTTTACGTTCCTACGTCCTCGCGACGAGTTTCCCCATTCTGCTGCTGCTTGGCTTTTCGGCCAGCGCGCAGGTGACGGTTCTACAAGAAGATTTTAATGCTGGCGTGGCCGGTGACCCGCTGCCTGCGGGCTGGAGCTTCACGGTTGCCACCCCTGCCGGACCAGACGGGCCTTCCGATGGTTGGTTCCTGGAAGACAACTTCACATATTTCGGAGGTAATGTGCCTACTTCGCCAGGAGGAGGCTTGCACGCAGTTTCAAATGACGACGCTTGTAACTGCGATAAATCCGAAGATTATATGCTTTCTCCGGCCTTCGATCTGACTGGATACACATCTGCGGAGTTGTCCTTTCTGTTAAACATCACAAATGGGGGGGGGCTCATTCCAGTCTACTCTTAATCTAGATGTTTCGACCGACAACGGCGTCACTTTCACATCGCTAGCAGCCGACGTCACTCCAACAACAGAAGGTGTCTGGGAAACAGTCAATTTCGACCTCACACCATACGTTGGCAACACTCAAGTCGTTTTACGTTTTCATCATGACGATGAAGGAACCTTTGGCTATTATGTAAGTATCGATGACGTACTGGTGACTGGCACACTGCCCGGCTTAGACCTCGAGCTGACCGGCTTCACACAACCCTCTTCTTCTTTGCTGTGCAGCACTACTTCTGACGTAAACATTCAAGTTGAAAACGTGAACGCCACGATGGTTAACTCCTTCGAAGTGGAGTGGTTTATCGACGGCGTTTCTCAGGGTACAGTGCCGTATACAGGTGCGCCCTTGATGCAGAATGGCATTGGCTTCGTCTCGCTCGGCACCGGCGTAACGCTCAATGCTGGCGAAACTCTTACCGCGAATATCACGCAGGTTAACGGCGGCGCCACGCAAATCTCAACTACCAACGACAACGCTTCTGTTGGCCCGTTCTCGCTCGCCATTGGTGGTACTTTTACAATTGACCCAGCCGGCTTTGGCGATTACGCCACCCTTGAGGACGCGTTTACGGACATAAAATCGCAAGGCATCTGTGCCCCTGTTCGCCTAGAGATGGTTTCTGGCACGCATACCGGTGACTCGTATCTCGATGGCCCCATTGCTGGCTCGAGTGCCACTAACACCATTACGATTACTTCGCAGTCGGGCAACGCCGCAGACGTGACCGCTGAAGTTTCTGGTACCAACCCGGTGCTGACCTTCACAGACGTGAGTAACATTATCGTTGAAGACATCACGTTCTCGGATGCTGACTTTGCAGTGGGCGATGCCACGTTGATGGAGCTGAATGGTGAAGTCAACAACTTCACCCTTCAGAACAACATCTTCCTGGGCGACGAAAATCTGGTGAGTACGGTTGCAGCAGATGCTCTGTTCGATATGAACAACTTCACAGTTTGCGATGGCCACCTCATTCAGGACAACACCTTCCGCGGTGGCTCTGCGGGCGTGTATTACTCTGGCGAGCAAGAGAACCTAGAAATTATCGGCAACGAGTTCACCAACAACCACCGCTGGGGCTTGCGCATGAACGGCCCGGATAACGCTGTGATTCGTGGTAACATCGTTACCAATACCACTACCACGGCCACGGAATATCAGGGCATTTACACCTTCAATGCATTCGGTGGCATTGTAGAGAATAACTACGTGTACACGGAAGTGCGTGGTCAAGGCTTCCACTTGGAAGACCTTTCTAGCTCTGCGAACCCGGGCCGTGTCGTGAATAATACAGCCACGATGGGGCAGGCAAACTCTACTGACGCGTCTTACGCGTTTGAGTTCAGCTGGACAGATGAAGCCGAGGTCTATCATAACTCAGGCTTGCTGGTTAGCAGCACCAACCCTGCTGGTGCGGCGATGTTCTTCGACGGTAATTCCGACAACAACGTCTTCGAAAACAACGTGGCTGTCAATGACGGTACTGCCGGTACGGCCGTTCGTTTTGCAGATGCCACGACAACGACCTCTAGTGACTACAATGTTTACAATGCGCCGAGCACCGATCTCGCGCACCACGACGGTACGAACTACGACCTTGCCGGTCTGCAGGGCGCCAACACTGACGATGCGAATTCGGTCAACGTGGCTCCCAACTTTGTGGGTGTCGATTCGCTGATTCCCACCAACCCGGCGGTTCAGCTGGCCAACCCGATTGCCGGCATCACGACTGACCTTCTGGGCGACACCCGCGACGCCACCACGCCTTCGGCGGGTGCGTTTGAGTACCGCCTGATTCCCGGCCTCGACCTGGAGCTGACTTCAGCCAGCCACCCCGCGCTCACAACACCCTATTGCGGTTCATCAGGAGCGTTAACACTGACGATTACGAACCTCTTGGCGGCTGATATCACTAGCGCGACCATCTCGGGTTCTTACAATGGTGGACCGCTGTCCTTCCCGGATTTCAATTATGCACCTGCAAGCCCATTGACTTCGGGTAATTCTGAAACGATTACGCTCGTGCCGGCCACCCCAGGCGTGGCACCTGCCGATGGCGACAGCATCGAGCTGTACATCATGGAGGTGAACGGCGGTGCCACGCAGGATGACGAATCGAACGATACACTGAGGTTTGTCGTCACTTACGGCCTGGATGGCACCTACACGATTGACCCCGCTGGTACGGGCGACTTCCTGGTGCTTGACGAAGCCTTCGACAAAGCAGAAGCGGGCGGCATGTGCGGCCCTGCGACGCTGAACTTCGTAGACGGCACGCACACGACTAACGCCTCGCTCGACGGCCCCATCGGCGGTCTGGATGCCACGAACACGCTGACGATTACTTCGCAAAGTGGCGACCCGGCACTCACGACGCTTCAGTTCGACCCTGATAATGTTAATGAGAACTTCACCATTCGTCTGGATGAAGCCGGTCATACGACCATCAGCAACCTGACTTTCGAAGAAACGGGCAATGACGACGACTTCAGCTCGCAGATTGTTCTGCTGAATGCTGCCACTGGCAACACGATCAGCAATAACATCTTCAATGGCGACCCCAACGCCACTGGTACAACCGGTGCGCAGGCCATTATGGCTGTTGCTGGCGAACAAGACGATTTGACTGTGAGCGGCAACACGTTTAACGATGCGTCTTCTGGTTTCTTCGCCCCGACTGGTGGCGGCGATAAATTGAATACGGTCATCGATAACAATACCTTCAACGAACAGCACGTAACAGGTGTGTTCTATGAAAACGGCTCGAACCCACAGGTGACTAACAACGCCGTTATCAATAGCACCACCACGTACTACCCCTTCGCTGGTTTCAATCTTGGTGACTTCAACACCGCTGGTGAAATCACCAACAACCGCGTACACACCGACCGCGCCGCCTTTGGTATGTACTTTAACTTCCTGTCTAGCCCCACGGTGGTTTCGAACAACGTTTCAATTGTAGGTGACGTAAACGGTGGCGCTGGCAACCCGACGCGTGCCATTGATGTCCGCTGGGGAGACGGCGCGTTTTTTGTTCACAACACAGGTGTTGTAACTGCCGCAACCGATGCGCAGAGTACGGCCTTCAACGACCGCACCGGCTCGTTCGCTTACGAAGTGGAGAACAACATTTTTGTGAACCTTTCGGCCAATGGCTTTGCAGTTATCGGTGATGACGATATCATCAATGCCGTTGGTACAGGTTCTTTTGATTACAACGCTTACTATGCTCCGAACACTGATCTCGCTGAATGGGATCTAACCGCGCAAGCTGACCTCGCTGCATTCCAGACAGCAAGTGGCGCCAATGCCAACGCTGTAGAAGCTGACCCCAGCTTCGTGGACCTTGCCAACTTCGATGTCAACGTCTGCGAGCCCAGTCTGCAGGTGGCCAACCCGCTGGCTTCGGTTACGGACGACATCGACGGCGATGCCCGCGACGCTGCCACACCGACCGCCGGTGTGCAGGAGCTTTCGCCGCAACTGCCCACTGCGCCCTTCCTCGGTGCGGATACCACGGTTTGTTCTGGCCAAACGGTCGATATTGGCATCGCCAATACGCCCGGCCTGACTTACAACTGGAACGCCGGCCCGACGCCGACGCAGAGCGAGCAAACAGTCAGCACTGCCAACACCTACGAATTGACTGTCTCAGGTGCTTGCGGCACGGTAGTGGACGATCGCGTTGTCGGCATCTTCACCGACGGTACGGCTGCGTTCACTTCAGCTCAGGGCGCGACGAAGTTCGACTACGACTTCACGAACACCAGCACTGGCGATGGCTCAGACTACAGCTGGGACTTTGGCGACGGCAACTCGTCTACGGACAGCGACCCCAGCCACACGTACGCAGGCGTGGGTGATTACACCGTAACACTGACGTACACAGATACCTGTGGTAACGTAACGACAGCGACAGAAGTCATCTCGATTCCATGCGAGCCGCTGACCGCCGACTTCACGTCTGCACAGGGCGCGACGAAATACGACTACGACTTCACAGACGCGTCTACTGGCGACATCGAAACGTGGGCCTGGGACTTCGGCGATGGTAATTCTTCTTCACTGGAAGACCCGAGCCACACGTATGCGTCAATCGGCACGTACACCGTAGAGCTGACCGTGACGGACAGCTGCGGTAATACAGAGTCGACCACCGAGACCATCACGATTGATTGCGATGCACTGACTGCCGACTTCACGTCTGCACAGGGCGCGACGAAGTACGACTACGACTTCACGGACGCGTCTAGTGGCGACATCGAAACGTGGGCCTGGGACTTCGGCGATGGCAACTCATCAGCACTGGAAGACCCGAGCCACACTTACGCCTCAATCGGCACGTACACCGTAGAGTTGACCGTAACGGATAGCTGCGGCAACACGCAGTCCACCACCGAGACGATCACGATTGATTGCGACCCGCTGACGGCAGACATCGGCTCTGCGCAGGGTGCGACCAACCTCGACTACGACTTCACGTCGAATGGCACGGGTGACGTTGAAACCTGGGCATGGGACTTTGGCGACGGCAACAGCTCAAGCGTTGAAGATCCGAGCCACTCTTATGCCATGGCCGGCACGTACACTGTGACGCTCACGGTGACGGACTCTTGTGGTAACACCGCAACCGATAATATCACAGTGACCGCAGGCATTATTTGCGACCCGCTCGCAGCGAGTTTCACCTCGACTCAGGGTGCTACGAAGTACGACTATGATTTCACGAACACCAGCACAGGCTCAATTGACGTGAGTGCCACTAGCACCGCTTTCGATTGGGACTTCGGCGACGGCAACACGTCTACTGCGCAGAACCCGACACACACGTATACTTCAATCGGTACGTACACCGTGACCTTTACGGTGACCGACTCTTGTGGTAACACAGAGACGGCGACGGAAACAATCACGATCGATTGCGACCCGCTTACAGCGAGCATTGGCTCTGCGCAGGGCGCGACGAACCTCGACTACGACTTCACAGACCAGAGCACTGGCGATGTGGAGACTTGGGAGTGGGACTTTGGTGATGGCTCGCCGGTGAGCAACCTGGAAGACCCCAGCCACACCTACGCATTGGGTGGCGCTTATACGGTGACCCTGACAGTGACGGACTCTTGTGGTAACACGGCGACGGACGACATTCTGGTGAACGCCGGTACGACTTGTGGTCCGCTTACAGCGAGCTTCACGACGACGCCGGGTGCCACGAAGTTTGACTTCAGCTTTGAGAACACCAGCACCGGTTCGATCGACACCACGGGCGCGAGTGTGGCCTTTAGCTGGGACTTTGGCGATGGTAACACGTCGTCGGCACAGGACCCCAACCACACGTATAGCAGCATTGGTACGTACACTGTGACGTTCACCGTTACGGACTCTTGTGGCAATACGGAAACGGCTACCGAGACAGTAACCGTAGATTGCGACCCGCTGGATGCCAGCTTCACGTCTGCGCAGGGTGCGACGGCGCTCGACCGCGACTTCACGGACGCCAGCTCTGGCGACGTTGAGACGTGGGCCTGGGACTTCGGCGATGGCAACAACTCATCAGCCGAGAACCCGAGCCACACCTACGCGTTGGCCGGTAATTACACCGTGACTTTGATTGTGACTGACTCTTGTGGTAATACTGACACTTTCACAGAGGACATCACAGTAGGTGTCATTTGTGACCCGCTGGATGCTGACTTCACGTTCAACCAGACGGCCGCGTTCAACTACGATTTCACGAACACCAGTACGGGTTCAATCGACCTGACTGCCGGCAGCACCGCCTTTGAGTGGGACTTCGGCGACGGCTCGCCGACGAGCAACGCACAGAACCCCAGCCACATTTACACCAGCGCCGGTACGTTTACTGTAACGCTGACGGTGACGGACTCTTGCGGTAACACCGATACGCACACCGAGACGGTGACGCCTGGCACGGCGCCTTGCGCCCCGATCGATGTCGACTTCACGATTGAGCAAGGCGGTACGCCTTACGATTTCGTGCTTGAATTTGACGGCACTGGCGATATCGCTGACTTCGACTGGGATGTAGACGGCATCACCTACACCGGTGACAGCATCAACATCACCTTCCCGGACACGGGCACGTTTGAAGTTGAGCTGCTCGTTACTGACGATTGCGGTGATCAGGACAGCATCACGAAAGTGATTACGATTCAGCTGGACAGCCGCGCGGATCTCATCGATGCTGGCCTCAGCATCTACCCGAACCCGGCGACAGACTTTGTCACGCTGAGCTTCGAGACGACGATTTCGAACGGTACGTTCGAGCTGTATAACCTGAACGGCCAGCTGATTCAGCGCGAAAGCCTGACTCCGAACACGCCCCAGCAGCAGCTTTCGCTCCAGGACGTCAGCGAAGGTGTCTATCTGGTGCGCATTCTGGAAGGCAACACGCAAGTGAGCCAGCGCAAGCTGATCATTCGCCGCTAAGCCCTTCGGCTGACACCGCCGCCGACACATTTTTGAAACCGGCCACGCAATTGCTGCGTGGCCGGTTTTGCTTGGGGCAAACCACGACGCACTACACGTGTAGTAAGATCAACCTAGCTTGGCGCTGCTTTTTGTGTGACAACACATAGTTTGTACACACTGCATCTTTCACCTGCGTATGCATACGGGTGTGGCAATTTCAAGTACCTAATCATCTTGTAGCGCATAAATAGCGAACACGAACGGGGCTTCTGATGAAAAATTCTTGGTGTGGTAACATAGATCAACTTCACCATCTTTCGAGTCTTTATCAAAATCTTTGACGAACGTACGCATGTTAGGCTTATATTAAGGCTTCAGGTAATTCGAAACGTTATACACTACATCTATGCGACACGCTATACGCGCCATCCTTGTCCCTTGCATTGCTCTTTTGCTCATACTTACGGCTCTTCCCGCTCAGGCTCAGTTTGTTGAGCTGGACACACCTGGTGATGAAGAAGACTTCTACCACGGCCCGATCTATCGTTTCAGCACCACTAGCACCAACGATTTCTCGAGTTATGTCTATCATTACACCGCTGCAGAGTTAAGTATACCAGCTGGGGCAACAATCGACTCTATCCAGTTTTTACTTGGCCCTACCAATACGGCGCTCTACGATTTGCCGGGTAACCGTTTTATCATTCAGGCCTAGGAAACGACCCTGCCAGATTTATCTAGTGTCTCAGGCTCTAACTATGAGGCAATCATGGCTGGGTCAGATACGCTTTATGATAACCCCAACTATACAATTTCCTCCCCTACTGGATGGGTTAACCATGCATTTACTACAGGTTTGATTTACAGCGGGGGAAATCTAGTTATCGGCACAGACTGGAACAACGACCCCGCCAACGGCACTCAAAGTGTAGATTGGAGCATCAATTCCGCTCCTGACCAGGCTCTGGGTCGAGTTGGTTCTAGTGAGACGTCCAGCCTGAACTTCACTACTAGTACCCTCTACAAAGACAAACGCCCTTCGATTCGTATCTATTACACCTCTGTACCCGGGCTTGATCTTTCCCTGAGTAGTTTCATAACGCCCAATAGCTCTACTCCGGTTTGCACGCCAACTTCTGATGTCGAAATTAACGTCGAAAATATCAACACAGATCCGGTGACCAGCTTCCAGATTTCGTGGGAAATCAATGGTGTTGCTCAAACGCCATTCGCTTACACTGGAGCTACGTTGAACAATGGCGACAACACGCTGGTTGTGCTTGGCACAGGTGTCAGTCTTAACGCTGGTGATGAGATCACAGCCTATATCAGCCAAATCAACGGCGCTGCTGCTGGCACTCAAACCACAACATTAAATGACACACTTACATTATCACCCGTACCTGTCGGGCTGAATGGTACGTACAGCATCGGTGCTACCGGTACGCCAGATTTCGCAACCATAGACGCGGCATTTTCAGCTTTAGAAGTCGGTGGCTTTTGTGGCCCTGTGACCTTTGATATCCAAAGCGGCACGTATGACGTAAACGCCACGCTCAACGGGCCCATCACCGGCTCCAGCGCCACGAACACACTCACGGTGCGCTCGCAAACGGGCAACGCCTCAGATGTGACGCTCCGTACAGACGCTACGGCTACCGGCGATAATTTCGCACTGTTGTTTAACAACACGCAATTTGTCACTGTCGAACACCTGACTTTCCTGGACAACAACTTCACGGACAACCTGGGTCGTCTGCTCGAATTCGACCAGGGTTTCACTGACATTACGGTTACGAACAATGTCTTCTTGGGCGACTCGACTGCCAACATCGAAAATCAGACTTCGGGTAATATTCGTTTGCTGGGCTTAGAAGACAATACCAACCCAGCCGACAACCTGACGGTGACGAACAACACCTTCAGCGGCGGCACCTATGGAATTGTGGTCAATGGCCCCAATGCGCCTAACCTGACGACCAACGTGACGGTTGCGGATAATCTTTTCCGCAACTACAGCTTCCGCGGTCTCTATTTCGATGATGCATCAGGTGTTCTTGCGCGTGACAATCGTTTTCGCATAACGACCACGGATGACGGCACCACTGCGCTTTGGGCCGACGATCTAGAAGATTTTACGTTCGAGAGTAATGACGTATTCACGAACACCGACGCGAATGGCTTTGAGCTACTTACACTTGACCCTGGAGCTGGTGTTGCACGCATTTACAACAACGTCATCTCTATCGGTCAGGACAATGGCACCGGCCCCTGCATCGGTATGCATTTCGACGACATCAATCAGGAGAACATAGAGGTACACCACAACACGGTTTGGATGCGCAACAGTACCAGCACCACGACCTATGCCTACGATTTTGAAGACACGGGTATTTTAAACAACGTTTTCACGAATAACATTGGCCAAGTCGATGGCGAAGGAGCAGTTCTGTATGCGGGTGACCCGGCGGTGCTTGCAACCAGTGACTACAATGTTTACCACACCACCGGCAACGCGATTGTTGCGGATTGGGACGGTACGACCGCGACCACGCTTGCTGACTTGCAAACGGCCAACAGCCAGGATGCGAACTCGATCAGTGTCGACCCGCAGTTCCCAACACCAGACCTCTTGTCGCCGTTCAACTCAGCTGTAGAGTTTGCCAACCCCATCGCTCACGTTTCTGTTGACATCGAAGACGCTACCCGCAACACCACCCCTGGTACGGTAGCGGCTGGTGCCTACATCTTCGACATCCCGGCGGGCACTGACCTGGCCATTGGCGAGGCTCTGCACGAAGCATCGCAGCCATTCTACTGCGGTGCGGCAGACGACCTGGAAGTGTCTTTCAGCAATGTCTTGGGCACGGCGGTCAACTCGGCCGTTATCGAATTCTCGGTCAATGGCGGTACGCCCACGCCCGTGAACTACAACCCGACAACTGCCCTCGGTGCTGGCGAGACGGATACACTCTTGCTCGCAACTGCGATCGCCCCGGCTGATGGCGATGTGATCGAGATCACGATCACGCAAGTGAACGGCAGCCCCGATGACGACGCGACCAACAACACGCTCTCATTCACTGTCCAAACTGGCCTGAGCGGCCCCACTGTGGTTGGTCCTGGTGGCACGGCGGCTTACCCCGATCTGCCCACCGCATTCACTGCACTGACCACGCGCGGCATGTGCGCCACGGTACAGCTGCTGATCGAACCCGGCACGTACGATGTCAGCACCGAGCTCGTTGGCCCGGTAAATGGCTTGGGTGGCGGCAACAACCTGATCATCAGTTCGCAAACCGCCAACGCCAATGACGTCACGCTGCGCCACGCTGCTGCAACTACGACTGACAACTTCGTGTTGCGCTTCGACGACGTGAACAGCATTACTTTGACGAACCTGACGTTCCTGGACAATGACTTCACGGACGCTCTTGGCACGCTCATCGAATTTGAGAACGAAATCAGCGATATCACGGTATCGAACAGTGTTTTCCTTGGTGACACCACGGCAAATGCTGCTGACGAAACCACGGCCAACATGGGCCTCGTTACTTTCGATGAATCCGGAGATGCGGCTGATAACGTCACGATTAACAACAACCAGTTCTGGGGTGGCACCTACGGTGTCGATATCGACGGGCCCAATACGCCCTTCCACTCCAACTTCACGGTGACGAACAACCTGTTCTACAACTACAGCCACTACGGTGCGTACTTCTTCGATACCGAGTCCGTAACCGTTGCTGACAACACCTTCCTGGTGACCAATCCGGATGCTGGTACGCATGCATTGTTTATTGACGATGCGGAAGACGTCACAGTCGAGAGCAACCTGGTGTACACTGAGAACCAAGCTGAGGGCTTCCTTATCTTGGGTGTCACTCCGGGAACTGGCGTGGCGCGTGTTTACAACAACGTGATCTCGCTTGGCCAGGATAACAGCACTGACGAGAGCATTGGCATCCATTTCGATGACGTCAGTCAAGAGTTCGTTGAAGTGAGCCAAAACAGCGTTTGGATTCGCAACAGTACCAACGCTGATGCCATTGCCTACGACTTTGAAGACACTGGCATCGATGACAACAGCTTCACGAACAACATCGGCCAGGTAGACGGCGCTGGTACGGTACTCTTTGCTGGTGATGACCTCGTCTTGACCAGCTCAGACTACAACGTTTACAACACCACCGGTGCGGCCGTTGTCGCTGAGTGGGATGGCACGGTTGCCACCACACTTGCTGACCTGCAAACCGCGAGCGGCCTGGACGTTAATTCTATTGCTGTCGACCCGCAGTTCGTTGCGCTTGACTCACTGGCTCCTCTGAACCCATCGGTTCAGTTTGCGAACCCCATTGCTTACGTAACGGCTGACATTCGCGACTCTGTTCGTAACACCACAGCTGGCTCAGTAACGGCTGGTGCGTATAAGTTTGTCATCCTGCCCGGCACCGACCTCTCGGCTGCCGAGGCCATTCACCCGGCTGCCAGCGCTTCACCCTATTGCGGCGATACTGCCGATCTCTCGTTCTCGTTCTCGAACATCAGCACCGACCCTGTGTCGAGCGCAGTGATTGAGTTCACAGTAGACGGTGGCACCCCCACGCAAGTGAACTACACCCCCGCCACGCCACTTGCCGGTGGCGAAACCGATACCGTTCTGTTAGCTGCTTCACAAGCACCCGTAGACGGCACGGTGATTGAAATCTATATCTCTACCGTCAATGGTGCGGCTGATGATGACCAGAGTAACGATACGTTGAGCTTCACGGTTAGCTATGGTATCGATGGTGCGTTTGTCGTTGGCCCGTCTGCTGCTGCAGACTACGCGAACTTCCAGGCGGCCTTCACGGCACTTGAAGATGCCGGTATGTGCGGCCCGGTTACCTTCAGCCACGAAAGCGGTACGTTTGCCGAGCAAGCTGACCTCAACGGCCCGATTGCCGGTTTGAGCGCTGCCAACCGCCTGACTGTCACTTCAGTCAGTGGCAATGCAGCGGATGTCGTTCTGACGCAAAACGCTACAGCTGACGCCGATAACCGCGTCCTGCGATTCAGCGGTATCAACTACACAACCGTGAGTAACCTCACGTTTGAAGACGTTGAGACCGGTGCGACTGCTTCTGAGCACAGCCGATTGGTGGAGTTCCTTGCGGACAACGTTGGCAACGAGGTGCGCAACAACGTATTCATTGGTGATACTTCAACACTGGTAGAAGACAACACTGACTTTGGCGAGGATCTGGTGCTCTTACATCTTGAACAAAACACACTGGCCGATTCTATTCAGATCATCGGCAACCAATTCTTCGGTGGTTCACGCGGGATCATCTGCGACGGACCGGCCGGCGACAGTACGGTGTCCGCCGTCATTGAAGACAACCTCTTTGAGAATTACGGCTACAAAGCCATTGAGATCGACGATAACCGCAACTTCGTGGTTAACAACAACACCTTCCAGATCACTAACGGATTCGTAGATGGAACTGCGATTGAAGCTGAAGACTTCGAGAATGGAACGTTTACGAACAACCAGATCTATTCGCCCAACCACGGTATTGGCATGGATCTCGACGATACGTTTACGTCAACCGGTGGCCAGAACATCATTTCGAACAACGTTGTCAACCTTGGCGCGACTGGCTCCACTGTAGGTTCGGAGGGCATTATTGTGGGCGATGGCGACAATATGCTCATCTACCACAACACCATTCGTATTTACGGTGCGACTGCGACCACCGCCGATGCACTCCAGATTGATAACCTCGCCGAGAACGTCACGCTGGAGAACAACATCCTGGCTGTAAACGGCACGGATGGCTATGCGCTCGTGATCGAGGATCCCACGAGTATCGTAAACGCGGACTACAACAACATCATCAGTTCGCACACTAACGCGTCTATTGATGTTGATGGTACGGACTACACGGACCTTGCCGGCTATCAGGGCGGCACGACCTTCGGTGTCAACTCGATCAGCGTCGATCCGCTGTTCGCTGACGTTGCAAACGACGACCTTTCGGTCTGCGAGCAAACGTTGGCCCTGGCCAACCCGATTGCGAGTGTCACGGAAGACATCCTTGGCGAAACGCGCGACCCCGCCACGCCGACTGTCGGTGCCTACGAGGTGACGCAAGCCCCGACCAACCCCTTCCTGGGCCCCGACCTCACCATCTGTGAGGGCACGCCCACGACGATTGGTATCGCTGACCTGCCGACTTACTCGTACAGCTGGAACACCGTAGCGCTCGACACCAACGAGATTAGCATCAGCACGGCTGGTGACTACATCCTGGAGGTGACCACCGCTTGCGGCACGAGCATCGACACGGTCATCGTTGATACGACTGTTGGCCCAACGGCTGACTTCACGAGCACGCAAGGTGCGACGAAGTTTGACTACACCTTCACGAATGCGAGCACTGGTTCAGGCCTGACGTATGACTGGGACTTCGGCGACGGCAGCGTTTCTACTGACGAAAACCCGGTACACACGTACAGCAGCATCAATCAGTACACCGTGACACTGACTGTCACCGACTCTTGCGGTAACACGTCCGTATTCACCGACGCGGTTGACATCCCCTGCGATGCCATTGCAGTTGATTTCTCAAGCCAGGCTGATGCCGGCAACCCGCTGGAGATCACCTTCACAGACCTCTCGTCTGGTGATATCGAAACCTGGGACTGGGACTTCGACGACGGCAATAGCTCTACGGCTGAGAACCCGACGCATACTTACGCAGCAGACGGCACCTACAGCGTCACCCTGACGGTAACAGACAGCTGCGGTAATGTGGAGTCACTTACGCAAGACGTGGTGGTTGACAGCGGTAATCAGCCTTGTGCGCCGCTTGAAGCTGCCTTCAACGTGGTAAACGACAATACGGACTTCGAGGTCAGCTTCACGGATATCAGCTCTGGTGATATCAACGCCTGGTCTTGGGACTTCGATGATGGCTCTGTTAATTCTACGGACCAAAACCCCACCCACACGTTCCCGGGTAATGGCACATACAACGTGACTCTGACAGTCACTGATGATTGTGGCGATACGGATGACACGACGATAGTTGTTTCGCTAACGGTCTTGAGCCGCGGAGATTTGATCGACGCTGGTCTGGAGCTCTTCCCGAACCCGGCGACAGATGTCGTAACGCTGCACCTGGAGACGACGCTTGACAACGGTATATTCGAGCTGTACAACCTCAATGGCCAGCTCTTCCAGCGCCAGACGCTGACACCGAACACCCTTGAGCAGGCTATCCGTCTAGAGGATGTCAGTGAAGGCGTGTACATGGTGCGCATCCTTGAGAACGGCACCGCGGTGAGCCAGCACAAGCTGATCATCCGCCGCTAAGACAGCATTTTTCGCTGAAAACGGATTTAGATAAAAAACAGGCCGCGCAACTTCTGCGCGGCCTGTTTTGTTAAATTACTAACCAATATTTAACTCACCTTCAACATGGCATCTCAAGATTTCGACACCCTATCAGAAGCATCGCAAGCGCTGAACAAGCAAGGGTACACCAAGGAGTTTAACCTCGAAGAAAACTGCCTCGTATGTGTTGATGATGACGCAGAATACACGCCAGAAGAATTCGAAGTTGACGCAGTTTATCGTTTTGAGGGCATGACTGACCCTGGTGACAATATGACGCTTTACGCTATCTCCAGTTCTGCTGGATCTAAAGGTCAGTTGATTGTTGGGATGGGCGCTTATGCAGATAATATTTCGCCTAAATTGCTCCAAAAGCTGGAGTACAATCCCAACCGGTAAACTATGCACGCATACGTCCTGACCCAAAACGGCGCCGCCCGCAGCGCCTTCACCTTTCGTGAATGCCCCGAACCCCAGCCCGCACCCGATGAGGTGCTGATCGAAGTGGAAGCCTTTGGGCTCAACTTCGCCGACGTGATGGCCCGCCGTGGCATGTACCGCGACGCACCACCCATGCCGTCGGTGCTCGGGTATGAAGTCGTTGGCCGGATTGCCAAGGACTACGACGACCTGAAAGCCGGTACCCGTGTGTTGGCATTCACCCGTTTTGGGGCGTATGCACAGCTGGCCGCTGCCAAACGGCAGGCCGTGGTGCCCATCGACGATGATGTCGATGCCGGCGAGGCCACGGCCCTCGCTACGCAGTACTGCACGGCCTGGTTCTGCGCGCAACACATGGCGCAGATTTTCCCAGGCGACCACGTGCTGGTGCAGGCTGCTGCTGGTGGCGTCGGTACCGCGCTGGTGCAGATCGCCAAGCACCGCGGTGCCATCGTTTATGGCACTGCCGGCAGCGACGAGAAGATCGCCTACCTCAAAACCCTCGGTGTAGACGTGCCCATCAACTACCACCGACAGGACTTTTACCAGATCATCCGCCAGCAGATCGGCCACCGCGGCATCGACCTGGCGTTCGATTCGGTGGGTGGGGAAGTGTTCAAGAAAAGCCAAAAGCTGTTGGGACCGGGCGGACGCATCTTGGCCTTTGGTGGGGCCAGTCGTAAGAAAGGCATTTTCAATCTTGCGAAGTTCGTCTGGGACTTCGGCATCACAGTCACCGTTAAGCAACTGATGTCTTCGCAGGGCATCATCGGCGTCAACATGCTGCACATAGCCGATGCGCGGCCCGATTATCTGCAACAGACCTTGCAAGCGGTCGTCAGCATGCACCGCGAGGGCGTGCTGAAGCCCACCGTTGGCGGGCGCTACCACCATTCGGAGCTCGGAAAAGCGCACAGCGAGCTCGAAAATCGCCGCACGATTGGTAAACTTGCAGTCTACTGGGACCAGCCGCCTTCAGTGGAATAAGCCGCCCAGTCAACTTGAGCCATGCCACACGACCACGCCGACAACAACCCGGGTATCCGCATCGAAGACACGCGCGATGCCATCAACGCCGAGCAGAAGCTCGAACTGCTCAGCGCGTTTGAACTGCGCAACAAACACCCGCAGTTCATCGAAATCGTCACCGAAGAGTTCAGCGCCGTCTGCCCCGGTACGGGCCTGCCCGACATCGGACGGCTGGTGATTGAGTACATCCCCGACAGGCTCTGCGTGGAGCTGAAAGCGCTGAAGTATTACCTGTTCTCGTACCGCGAAGACGGCATTTTTCAGGAGCCGGTCACCGATCTCATCTTCGACCACCTGCACCGCACACTCGAACCGCGCTACCTGAAAGTGACGATGACCTACAACACCCGCGGCGGGTTCGACACCACCGTCTACGCCGAGCGCGGCGACCGATCAGTCCTCAACCCTACGAAGCAACTGGATTAGCCGCTTCAGTTGAGTGACCCGCTTCAGATGTAATCCGCACCCTCTACTGGCGTGGGCAGCGGCGGGTAAACGTAATCTTCCGGAATGTATTCGTCGTTGGGTTCAGGGCGCAGGGGCAGGCGCAGTTTGATGACCGTGCCGTCGCCAGGCTCGCTGGTGATCATCACTTTGCCTTTGATCAGTTTTGCCCGGGTTTCGATATTGTTCAGGCCCATGCTTTTCTCGCGGCGCTTGGCTACTTTTTCTTCGTCCATGCCCACACCATCGTCGCGCACCACGGCCTCAAACGCCTCGTTCTGGAAGTGAAAGAGAATATAAACGTTGTCTGCCTGCGAGTGTTTCACGGCATTGGTCATGGCCTCCTGCACGATGCGAAAGACCGCGATTTCCACAGCAGAATCCAGTCGATAGGGTTTGCCCATCTTTTTCACCTGGAAGCGGATCTTCACCGTTTCGCGCATTTTGTTGGCCAGATTCTCGACCGCCGGAATCATACCGAGGTCGTTCAGCAGTTGGGGTAGCAGGTGGCGCGAGATCATGCGCGTTTCTTTCGCCAGCTCGCCCATTAGGTTTTGTATGCGCTCGATGCGCGACATGGCTTCTTCGGGCGTATGCTCGGCGTTGTTTAGCGTCTGTTTGAGGTGGCCGATTTCAATATTGGTCACCGAAATCATTTGCCCCAGGCTGTCATGTAGATCTTCCGCCACCCGACGGCGCTCCATTTCCTGGCCGTTGATCATGGCCGCCATCAGGGTGTTTTCGCGTTCCTCGCGCTCCCGGGCGAGTTTCACACGCTCCGTGATGTCACGCTGCAAGGCAATCCAGTTCACGATCTCGCCTCGCTCGTTGCGCACGGGCGAGGTCACCCACTCCAGCAAATACGCCGTGCCGTCTTTGCGGTAGTTATACGTGTACACCCGACAGGCGCGGCCATCAAAAATGGCCTGCTTCAGTGTCTCAATCTTGCTGCGGTCTGTTTTCGGGCCCTGCAAAAACTTGGGGTTGCGGCCGATAAACTCCTCTTGAGAGTAGCCCGTAAGTCGCTCGAAAGCTGAGTTCGCGAACGTAATGCGCGGATCTTCGGCATCGGCGTTTGTGATCACGATGGCATCCACGGAGTGCTCCACCGCCGCTTTGAGCAGCTGCAGCTCGTTGGTGGCCGACATCTTTTCCGTGATATCATCGAGGCGAATGATCACCTCAGCGCGATCGGCATCCAATAGGTCGATGTTCACCTGGAACCAACTCTCTCGCCCGGAAGGCTTGCGGCCGATGGGCAGCTGCGTTTCGTAGCCCTGCTTCAGGCGCTGCGAATCCACCAAGTGGCGCAGCACCGATTTGTCGAGGCTCACGTGTTCGTCGACGGTAGTCTCCAGTAATTGCTCTTCAGATTTATTCAGCAGCGCACAGGCTTTTTGGTTCGCTGAAAATATTTTCAGGTCAGGCAGTTTGCAAACCAGTACGCCGGTTTCCAGGGCGTTCAGTAGGGCGCGGTAGCGTTGTCTCATTGAAGGGCGGCTTTAAAGGTGTTTTAGGCGTATTCCGCACATAGCCTGCGGAAGATGCCTATACATCTAAAATACTGCAATTGTCTGGAATCTATTTATCAGAGAGCCGGTTTATTTGGCGTTGTCACGTCTATCTCAGTAGCTGCGGCTACCTAATCAGCATGAATACAACACCCACAGCGATTACTGCCCCTGTTATGAGTAACACCGTAGATATTATCATTGTAGACGACCACAGCCTAACACGAACCGGCATCGGTTCGATCCTGGAGCCAGTTTCTGATTTCCGCATCATCGGGGAAGCTGCCAACGCCCAGACGCTCTTCGAGCAGTTGGACAACCGCCGGCCCAATATGGTGCTCCTGGACATCAATCTGCCGGACATTAATGGCGTGCAGGTGGCTGAGCGCATTCGTGAAGATTACGACCACATCAAGCTGATCGTCGTCACGATGCACGACGAAGACGCCTACATTGAGCAGATGGTGCGCATGGGTGTAGACGGATACGTGCTCAAAGACACCTCTCATGATGAGTTGATTCAGGCGATCCGTATCGTCTCAAAAGGCGGCAAGTACTTTACGCCTAAGGTGACCGAGACGATCATGATGAAGTACGTGGACGGGAACGGCGAGTCGGCTGGCGCAAACGACGCGACCCACGAGCTCACCCCCCGCGAGATGGACATCATCAAGTGCGTGTCGCGCGAACTGAGTAACCGCGAGATCGCCGAAGAGCTCAGCATCAGCGTTCGCACCGTCGAGAACCACAAGCGCAACCTCTTCCAGAAACTGGGTGTGCGCAACAGTGTCGGCCTCGTGCGTTTTGCCTTCGAGCATGACTTGTTAGACTAAACGGGCTTTCCTTATCGGGACTAGATGCGGTGTTTAAAGTCATTTTTTGCATTTTGCAAGCAATGGCTGATTACACGCTGAATACCCTTGAACGCCTCGAAGCCGAGGCGATGCACGTTGTGCGTGAAGTTTTCGCGCAGTTTGAAAACCCCGTGCTGCTGTTTTCTGGCGGCAAAGACTCCATCGTGATGCTCGAAGTGGCCATGCGCGCCTTTTGGCCGG
>CAZTEZ010000010.1:0-1465 GCA_964611815.1 uncultured Bacteroidia bacterium
GGCCACCCCGACGGCCAGCGACTTTTTCCACTCGAAACCGAGGTAGCCGCTGAGGGCATCGTCGCTGCGCCAGCTGGCGCCCAGCATTAGGCTGGCGTTATGGCGCCCAAACGGAATGCCGTTGTCGAAGAAAACGTAGCGTGCGAACACATTCAGCAGCAGCTGTTGCGAGTTGTTCTGCATCCACCACATCGAACTCACGTTGATATCAACAGGTGTGCGGGTTCTAATTTTGCCACCCGCCAGCCCCGAAATACGCATATTGGACTGCTCGCCTGGCGTTTCGATGAAACTCATGCGCGGGCGGTTAACGTGCTGTGCAGCGGCACCTAGGAAGTAGTTAAACTCAGGGTTGCCCCGGATTTTTTGGGTACGATAATAGAGCAGCCCCACAGAGATGTCTGGCGAGACCATGCTCATGCGGTTAAAATTCTCTGCCGTGTTGCCCGAGAAGCCCGTCCCGTTGAACTGGTCTTCGAACAGCAGTTCGTTCGGGGTCACATTCTGATGAATGATCCCAGCTTGGAAACCCGCCCTGAGATGGTGGTAGCGTACTTTAACACCGAATGGCACTTCGTAAGCAAAGCTGGCGTGCACGTTTGTTTTTCGTAAACCCGGTGTCTTGTCCGTGTTGAAAAACAGCCCTGAACCACCTTCCATAAAGCGATTATTGATTGCGAGATCACCCGAGAAGAAGGTCGTCTGCATATCCGCATCCAGGGTCGCGCGGCGCCAGCGATGGGCTACGTTCATACGGAAATCGCCCTCTACCAGACCTGCAAACGCCGGATTGATGATTTGCGGATTGGCGAACGGCAGGGACAGATTCGGGTCTTGCGCCTGCACACGGGCAGTCGTCAGCACAATCACGAGGAGTATGAGCAAGCGCAGTTTCATGGTTAACGAATCAGTGTAATATAGCCGGTGTATTCCACTAATCCTTCAGTTTCAAGTTCTACAGTGCCGCGGTAAAGATAGGTGCCTTGGTCAAACGGGCGGCCCTCTGGCGTAAAGCCGTCCCAGCCTTCAGTATCGGTTGCATCCCAGACGACCTGGCCCCAGCGGTCGATAATTTCAAGACTGCGGAAACGAGCCTCGCCAACCGGCAAAGGACGGAAAATATCATTCCGGCCATCACCGTTGGGCGAGAAGCCCGTCGGGAAGAAGAAGCGCTCGGGCAGCACCTCAATAAACTGCGATTTGATCTCGAAGTCCACACACCCAATCGGGTTTTCGGCCACAAGCGCAATCGTAAAGAAACCTGAGCGTGTGAAGAAGTGCGATGGGTTTTCGGTCGTATCCGTATTCAGGTTACCAGAGCCCTCGTCATCAAAGAACCAGATGTAATTCACGGCGTCGGTACTTTGATTCACGAAGTCAAGCGTGCGGTTATTGAAAGGCAAGACAATGCCATCGACCAACGCGCCGGTGGCGCTCTCGGTACGAGTGCGATTTCGGATCAACT
>CAZTEZ010000010.1:1475-20471 GCA_964611815.1 uncultured Bacteroidia bacterium
GCGCCGGTGGTGTCAAGCACCTGGAATTCAGCGACAGGGTTGGCGTAGACATTGAAGCTACCGTCGATAGCCGTGATACACTGCTGGGTGTCTTGGCAGCTGACGGTGTACGTATACGGCACCTCGTTGAGGGCGGGCAATGCAGCGAGCAAAACCGAATCTTCCCCGCTGATATAGAACGGGTTACTGGGCACGAACGGCGGTGTCTCTTGCTTCACAGTGTCCAGCGGCGCGTTGTACCAGCCGACTTGTACGCACTCGTCGGCATTTTCGAGCACGAAATAGCTGGAGTCGCCCTCGCACACATCGAAGAAGCTGACGATCGGCTGCGGCGCGTCCAGTACCGTGAAGTTAAACGTGGCCGTGTCGCGACAACCATTGGCCGTCACGGCGCTGACTTGCAGAATATTTTCAGTGATTGTTGGCTGCACAAAAGATTCGTTGCCCGGCGTAGAATCGAGTACGATGGTCGCTGGTTCCCAGACGAAGTCACTCAGATTGCCTTGTGTCTGGAAGATGGCAATTTCGATAGAATCTCCAAGGCAGCGTTCGATCGCGTTGGGCGACTGCGGCACACTACTTTGCAGCTCCAGGCCGACCAACAAGTCAATCTGAAGCGTATCGCGTGTAACACAACCGGTGTTTTGGTTGGTTGAGGTCAGAATGTAGTCGCCCTGTTCAGGGGGAATAAACCCACGCGTGATCGTATCGCCACTCAGGCTATCAGAAAAAATCACACTGCCGTCTGGGTCGCGCAGTCGGACTTCATCACCTGAGTAAGTTACGGTGATACTATCGCCTGTACAGACTTCATCGGTGGGGGCCACGATTGAGGCCGGGAAGATGTTACCCCCTACAAAAATGTCTTTCGTGAAATCGATCGAGTCATTCACACAAAGCGACGTACCGACTCGCCAGGTGAGCGTAATCGTGTCGCCGACATCGAGGTTAGAAGCCGTGTAGGTGGAAGTCGGACTAGTAAAGTTAGAGAAGATACCATTCCCGTTGGTGTCGAACCAGCGACCGCCACTGCCTGGACCAGCCACACCCGTCAACTGAGGAGAGGTCGTGCCAGCACAAACGACAATCAGCGAAGTATCGAGCAGATTGCCGGAGGGCGGACTCTGCACGGGCTGCACCAGTGAGTAGCTCACGGTGTCGCAGTCGCCGTTCCAGACGTTCCAATTCAGCACCACCACCGTGTCGCCATCGCCGGGGCCGGGTACATAGCGGGTGTTCGGGTCGGTGGGGTTAATGAAGAATCCGTTACAGCCCGTACAGGTCCAAAACCCCTGCCCAGCCACCACTTGCGCGTCGAGGTTCACCGAGGTGTCAAGTTCGCAGACTTCCGGCAAGAAGGTGTTGAATTGCCCAAGCGGTAGCGTATCGACCCACAGGAATTGACGCGAGGTGTCTGTCGGGCAGACTCCGTTTTCGACAACCCATTGCAACTCGACGGTCTGATCGCCGTCCAGTGCACTAGAAATGTACTGTGCATCACCACTCTGCGGGTTTTTGAAGCCGCCCTCGCAGTTGTCGCAATTCCAAAAACCTTCGCCGTGTACAGCAACTGCCGCAAGCGTATCTGTCTGGCGGCCAGCGCAGATGGTATCTAATACCAATGGCGGGAAAATGCCTTGACTGGAATCGTCAATGATAAGCTCAACGGGGTAATCAGTTGGTGGGCAACCGGGTTTTTCGACACGCCAGAACCATTCAAAGTCCGAAACGGCAGTATCCGCCAATGCACTAATATAGCGTGTACTCGATGCAGTCGTATCCGTGAAGCTTCCGGAACAACTTTCGCAGAACCAGAAGCCGGTGCCATTGGTCGTGAACGAGAAGACCGGTGTGGTCGTGTCGCCCTCGCAAATGCGGTCAGGTTCGTTCAAGACGGCACCCGCACCGGGGTTGTTTACAATGAGGAGTTGATCTAGCTCACGGGCCTGGCATTGCAATGCGCTGTCGATGATGTTGAACGTCACCCGGACGGTATCGCCAAAGTCGAGCCCAAGGGGGATGTACTCTGCATCTTGCACCTCGCGCAATATACTGGCCGTTGTATCGGCCACCGGGTCGCGGAACACGCCGAAGCCATCGGTGGTCCAGAAGCCGCGGCCAATCGTAACATCGCCGTCCAATAGCTGTGACGTATCACCAGCACATATAACTGTGTCAGTTAAAGGCGCAAATGTACCATCAACCGTTACATCCTGTACAAATACTTCTTGCCGGTTGGTATCCGGTACACAAACGCCATTTTCAACAATCCAGAACAGAGTGACCGTATCTCCACCCTCAGCCGTGTCAGCAAGGTAACGGGCCTGGGGGGTCAGGGTGTCCGGAACGAAGCTGCCAGCCCCGGTAGTTTCCCATCTACCTACACCAGAAACGACATTCGCCAATAGAACCGGTGTTTGTGAACCAGCACAAATTGGATCGATGCTCTGAAAAAATGAACCGTTTGGTGGTCGCTGAACTAGCACCACAACCGTGTCTGTATCATTTGGACAAGCGCCTGCATCTGCAACCCAAAAGACGTTTACAGCATCACCACCAGCATCGCCAAAACCGGGTTGATAACGTGTGAGATTGCTATCAGGGCTGGTAAGTGCGCCACCGGGAGAGCCTGCACTAAACCAACTACCGCTGCCATAGGAGGTCGTGGCTGACAATTCTTGAGACTGATCTGGGAAGCAAACAGTATCGTTGTCAGACAAAATCGTACCATCACCGAGTTGGTTAATGATAATCTGTTCACGGTAGACCCGCGCGTTACAGATCGAGCCGTTGTCCTGAACTGTCAGTAGCAGATCGAATGTGTCAGCCACGACTGCGTTTGGCACAAAGCGTGTTGGTGCCGGGTCATTACCGGGGTCATCAATAAACGTTCCCAACCCAGGTGGGTCGGTTGACCAGTTGTAGAATGCCGCAGAGATGTCAACAGTACCGCCCAGCGTGTCAGTCGTATCGCCAATACAGAATCGTCCAAGGTCGTTCTCCCAATCCGAATCGAAGGTGAGCGCTGACACGAACGCGCTATCACGGTACGTGGTATCGCGACAACCAGGGCTCATGACCGTCCAATCGAAATAAACGATGCCATTTTGATCTGCTGGTACGGAGTTATAGGTGGCGTTCGGATCGCTCTGGCTTGAAAAATCACCAAACCCGTTCGGTGAGCTCCACATGCCCGTACCGTTCGTAACAGTTGCATCTAACGGATCAGTCTGGCTACCAGCACATATGGTCTCTAGAGTCGGCACATCATTGATTGATCCAGTTGCTTCAAGACCAACCTGAAGCGGCTTACAAATAGCCAAAGAATCGCACGGTCCATTGCGCACCACCCAACAGAGTTGGATCGTATTTCCTCCATCTGCAAAGGAAGGGACATAGCGGGTGATGGCAGCACTTGAGTCCAGGAAAGTACCGGTGCCAGTTGTCGTCCAAAAAGCCGTATCGCCAGTGGTTCTGAAACCAATTATGGAGTTGCTAGTATCACCAAAACAGACCGGATTAAGATTCTCAGGCAGAAATTGCCCCGCTGGCTGTGCAAACACCTGAACACGCTGATCGATCAACAACGGATCACACCCGCCGTTGACAACACGCCAGGTAAGTGTTAGCTCGTTTCCTGCAGAGGTTGGGCCTGGCAAGAACGCAGAATTAGGATCAAAAGGATCTACGAAAGAACCCGACCCAGATGGGCTAACAAACCATTGCCCAGTACCAGCAGTGACGCTCGCTCCCAAAGGTACGGTGGAGTCGTTGACGCAAACATCTGGAACAGGGCCAGGAAAACTACCAACAACCTGGTCAGACTCAACAAAAACAATTCGGAGACTCGTATCCGGAGGACAATTTCCGTTTTGCACGATCCAAAATATCTCAACATCGTTTAGTGCATCCGAAACATCTGAGATATAGCGTGCCTGCGAGTCCAGTGAATCAGGTGAGAAGGAACCATTGCCGTTGACTGCAGCCCATCGCCCTAAACCAGAAATTGCTATGCCATCTAGTATTGGCGTTGAACCACCCGCACAAATGGTATCAAGATTCGTTGTGAATTGACCAACTGAAACAGTGTCAACAATTTGAGTTGTTGAATAAATTTCGGACTCACAAGAACCCGAACCTACAATAAAGGAAATTGAAATTTCGGAGTTGGCATCGGCGGGCACCGACTGATAGATCGCGGTAGTGTCGTCTATAATATTAAATGCACCACTCCCACTAGATGACCAAGAGCCAAGGCCAACAGATATTGAACCACGAAGTGTGTCAGTAACACTGCCAGAGCAAATCGAAGGCAGAGTTTGACTAAACGCTCCTGATGGCGGCTCGCCAACTTCTAGTAATTGCACGAACGTATCAGCCGGACAGCTTGTGTTGCCAACTATCCATTCTAACTGAATCGTCTGGCCGGCATCAGCTGGGTCTGAGATATACCTGGCATCCGGACTGGTAGGGTTCTCGAAGCTGCCTGCTCCATTTGGAGTATCCCATAGACCAAGCCCACTTGAAAGAGAAGCACTTAAAGTATCAGTGGTGTCTCCAACACAAATATCGGCAGGAGGTATGTCAAATGCACCTTGAGGCGCCGCAAGTACCGTTAAAGTTTGTGTGTAGCTCACATTGGGGCAGCCCGTGCTTGTAACTGTCCACGTCAGATCAATTGTCTGACCTCCGTCAGTTGCAGCAGATAAATAGATCGTGCTAGGGTCATTCGAATCTTGAAAGCCCCCATCTCCAGTAGTTGTCCAAAAGCCGCCATCGCCATTCGTAATGGAGGCAGAAAGCGGTGAAGTAGGAAATGTAGGACAGATAGCGAAAGGAGGAAACGGGAAAGCGCCGACTGCGGAATCGTTCACGCTTACCTCAACCACATTCGAGAAGATCGTATCGCAAGGCGTGGCAACTCTGGCTCGGAAATAGCGTGTAGCAGGCAACTGACCAGTGGTGTAATTGGTCGTCGTGCCGCCCGTGCCAGTAGTCACGTCATTCCAGGCCAGAATGCCATTCACACTCACCTGCCACTGCACGTTGGCAGCCGGCAAATTAACCCCGAAGGCTTCCAGCGTAGTGGTGCCCTCAAAGCAAATGGTGTCGAGTCCGGTAATTGCGATCGAATCTATGACGGGGTCGGGTGTCGTAAACACGGCAACCACACCCGATGTATCGAAGCAGAGACCATTGTCCGCTATCACGCGGTAGAAGGTGGTGTCAGTCAGCGGGCCCGTCAAGTAGACCTGCGAGTTACCGAATGGACTAAGGACATCTGCCCACGCCCCACTGGCGGCAGTAGAATCTTGCCATTGTAGAGCGCCATTCTGACCGTCAGTGAATACAAAGGTATCGTCGCCGATGCAGATGATCGTGTCTGAACTCACGGTACCGCCATCCGCAGCGCAGGCCTCAGATTCCACCTCAAACGTGTCCGTCGCAGTACAGCCATTACTGTCTGTTAACTCGACGCTTATCGTATCCAGTCCAGGTAAAAAACCGAAGTCGATAACGACAGAATCGGTATCGGCCGGTATGGGTGAAACAGTCAAGATATTATTCAGGCTTGTCGTCCAAGTGTAGGCAGCATCGGCAACTGGGCTCGCGTTATAGACCACACCCAAATCTCCGAGCGTAATTAAGGGCGGGCCGGTGATGCTGACAGGGGTTGCAGGATTCACCACAACCTCCAGATCCGTCTGGCAAGTGCGGAACGACGCGCGCAGGGTGTCGGTCTCCACTGCGTTAAAATCGTATTCAACCTGGTTCGTATCTGTGGCCAGACTAAAGTTGGGGCCTGGGCGACGGATCTGCCAGTCAACCGGGTAAGTCGTTTCGAAGACGACAGTTGAGAACTGACAAACCACCGTGTCAGCTGTCGGATTAACGAAAATAGGATCGGGGCGGACGGTGATTTCTGCCGTGTCGAAACAAGTGGGCAGGTATTCGACGATTAGCGTGTCCACGACCGGAACGCCGGTAGCACCAAAGGTCAAATCGACGGTGTCTGTAGTGGTGCTGCTGAGAAAGCTACCAATCGTGCTGGTCAGCGTCCAGTTCAACCCACCGACACCATAGAGGATGTCGTGTGTGTACTCGACGATTTCGTTGTTACACACCAGCGTATCGCCAATCAAATCACCGGGCGGGCAGTTGGTGACGTCAATTTCGATCGAATCGCGCGAGGTACAGCCACTGGTTACATCCTCGATGAATACCTCGAGCGTATCCAGACCGGCACCTGGGAAATCAACGCTGACGTCATTCCCGGCAGGCGTCGGCTGGACGTCGACGATGTTCGGTGTGAGCGGGGTCCAGGTGTAGGCGTAATCTGTATTGAAGGGGGTCGTGTAAACGACGTTTGTATCGCCAATGAAGGGTGTGAGCGGACCCGTGATGTTTGCGACTGGATTAGGAAAAACTTCCACCACAAACGTATCTCGGCAGCCGTGGATGAATGACTCCGTGAAGATGGTATCCAATTCAATCACCGGAGTTGTACCAAAATCAACCGTGGCTAGCGTGGGGGTCACCGCCGGAATGGCACTGCCAATGTTCGTACTTATCGAAAACGTTGCGTTTTGCGTAGAGCTGTAATTAACACCAGTTTCATCAGAACAGATGCTATCCGGGCCAATGATGAGCGGTCGACCACGAATTTGGATCTCAGCTGTGTCACGACAACCACTAACATCAATAATAAGGGTGTCAAGGTCGTCAAAAGACGTCTCGGCCAAATTGACTAGCACCGTATCGCCAATGTTGGAACCCGCGAAGACCGAACCGCTGTCTGAAAGCAGCGACCATGTGCCGGGCACTGTCGAGGTAAATTCTACATTCTGAGTGCCATAACAAAAGTCTACCAAAAGAGGCGAAACCGTTGGAAAGAGCTCTAGGTTAGGTGGGGGATCGACGAAAGTGGCGAAAAGCGAAGGATCGAACGCCTGCAAAGGGTAGCCAAATACAGACTGCGAAATCGGAAAGGTCTGCCAGTTGTTAGTGATGGTTATGTTACAATCCGGAGGGGGCGGATTGTCGATCAGCACGAACATGCGCGCAAGCAGCTTGCGGGTAGTAGTCACCAACTCGCCAGGGCCAACGTTCACAGGGTTCTGATTCACGCGCAAACCGATGCCATCCCAAAACGTACTATGACTGGCCACGACTGGCAAATAGGGCGTAGAACCATCGGCGGCGCCATTGAACGCGCCTGAGTCGGCGCTGATGGGCCGAATACCGACAGTCGAAAGGTCGATTAACGGTGAGGGAATTTGCAGCAGGAAGTCTGACGAACCAAGCGCAAAGGGCGTGCCGCCGACATCCAACTCGATGTAGTATTCGAGCCAGAGCGTATCGTTCAGTCCAGCGTACTGGTCAACCGTTATGGTGTAGTTGTCTTGAGCAGAAACAGAACAACTAAACGCAGAGAGCAGAGCCGACAAACACGCCGCTAGAAGCCATCTTAGGAGTCGAGGCATCAGGCGATTGCGATCAATTTAGTAGCCTTAAAATTAGCAAATCCAGCGTCTGAATCTGCACGAAAAGTGCGAAAAACGCAGTTCCTGTGGATAGTTTTCATCGCGGGAGGAATAATAGCAGAAGATGTGGATAGCTTTCGTACAGCCCCAGCCATTGGCATTGCTGTACGTGTACTAATTACGAACATTTCGCGAGACAAGCGCCAGCCTTTAGGCTAACCCGCGCGCTTTGCCGGTAAACGGCCGCTATCTCTCTCTTAACCGTGTCAGCAGCACTTGTGTTTTGAAACGCGGTGCGCATAAAAAACCCCCACAAAGAAAGCTGCGGGGGTTTATAAAGTTGGTTTCTAACCCAAAGGTCAGAACAAACCGGTTAATTAGGCTGGTAGGGGCCGTATAGCAGGTTGTTCACGTTGGGTTCGATAAACGTCGCATCGTTGGCATTCACGTTACCGTTCAGGTCAGTATCGAACTGCGAGAAGAAGTTCTCACGTCCCGGTACGGCAGGGCCAGATGACGCATAAAAGTAGTCCAGTGCATTGATCACCTCCACAGTTTCCCAGGGTGCATTGTAGGTGTTACCAGCCGCAGCAATCCGAACATCTGTACCACCCACGTTGATTCGAATGGTACCAGTGGAAGGATTAGCAGGATCTTCATACAGATTCAAAGAATCACGCAGGTCTGTCGGCGATGTAGATGGGAATGGAAGTGCAGCCAACGGCAGTCCAGCCGGGCCAACCAGGTGGTTAACGTCGAGGTCTGCAATCAAGCTCAGGTGGTTTCGGTGACGAATAGCAATGAAATACGGGTCACCCACAGTCAAACCGCAAAGCTCAACATGATTAAATTGACCTGTCTCGAAGTCCATAATGGTACCATTCTCCATGAGCCAACCATAGCCTGTGCTTTCCAGTGACGCGAAGTCAGGTGTGCCGGGTGTGACACCACTTTCAGGATAGGCTTCGATGCGCACAAGGTCAACCGCACCAGTCGGCACAACATTACCAACACCTGGATCCATCTTCAAGTTGGCACCATAGAAGTGGTCGAATGTTCCGACACCCACAACAAGGTTGTATTCCGACTGGGTTTCGTCAGGATCAGGCACACCTGAGATAATATCTTCAAAGGGCGTCAGTTGATCTAGTAAGCCGGGGGATCCTGCTACAGCACCGAGTAAGATGTCCGGAACTGCAACTGCGCCTGGGTCAATTGCACCTTCGAGGAAGATGCCTGCCTGAGTATATGCAACGTCCCCATTAGGGTCAACGTGGACTTGTTCGGTATAGGTACAGCCGCCTGTGTCCGTAACGGTAATCTCGAATCGGCGTACGCCACCAGGAGGAGGCAAAGCAGTGATATTGACGTTTGGCTGACGTGCAATAATATTGCTTGGATCAATTGCCTCTACGTTTGTATCAAAGTTGGCAGGATTACCCGCCAGATCATTAAACTCGTCACTAGGGGGGCCGTCAAGTGAAGCCCACTGAACGCGTGTAACATCGGCATAGATATCCGGATAATCCTGTCCACGTGCATACCAGTCACCAGTAATGTTCTCGAAGCCACCGTCGGCAACTGAAGTGAGCTGCTCTACACCCAGACCGCAAGATGAGAGGGTATCCAGCGCATTGAAAAGCGAAGTCGAGCTGTCGCCGACTGCCCAGCCGATGGTGCGGCTCGCTGCGAGCAACACAGAGTCACTGTAGTTACAAACTTTCAAAGGATCAACGCCGTACTCGTTAAGCAGTACCGGATCGGCATCAAAGCCTGTGTCTTGAACAGTAAGTACAACATATACTGAGTCACCTAAAGGCCAGGCCTGACCAGTGAAGGTATAAGTGTCGTCGAAACTGATGTCATTGGGTCCAGTCGGAAATGCACCGCCTGTGAGCGAAAAGCCTGAAGCGAGGTTGCCACCGTTACTCGTGAACGAATAAGTACCGGGAATAGGCGTGAAGGCATCAAAGTCCTGTATAGTATAGAATAAGCGGGTATCCGAACCGTCGGTACCACCAGCATCCGGAACGTTGATGTCAAAGTCTACACTCGCATTGGTAGCATCTTCAACGTCCAAGGTTACCCCCTCTTCGAAACAGAACATGTAAGTATCTGTGAAGGGTGCGTTGTTCGTTACCTCAACATTCGGTGCCGTGCGGATTGCAAACGTGTCGACAGTGATGCAACCAGAAACAGCAGCTTCAAGTGTAACTTCTACTGTCGTTACAGAAGCACCGTTGGGTGCATCTGCAGCAGAAACTGTGATAATTGTATCGACGTCATTAGAAGTTGGGTCTAATTCTCGGTCTGTAAGTGGTGGTCCGGCTTGTAACACAAAGCCCCAGTTTGCAATCGTCACCGCAGGTGGCTGTGCTGCTGCCACATCAACATCCAATTCTTCATCCAAACAGATAAAAGTACTGTCGAAGGGCGATACCGGCGACTCTTCGATGGCGATATCAACGGCCAGATCACGATCGGGCGGATTACAACCGGCACCATTGTCGTAGCGGAAAACAACCACCAAACTTCTTGGATCGTTGGGGTCATTCAAGTCACTCGGGAGTACACGTAGGGTATCTACGTCATCGCCAGTAAAGGTTCTCAGGGAAGCTTCTGTACCGTTAAAAGTTCCGCTTTCATCATCATCGTCAAATGTTTCTGCAGTATAGTTCGGGTCGTCAACCTCAAAGAAATTGTTGCCGGTTACCTCAATCCGAACAAAATCTTCACTACAGTAAGTAGGACCACCAAGCAGGGTAAGCGCAGTGCCATCGAGTGGGTCTGTACTAAGGGTGGGAGGGATAACAGCTGAGTTAACAGAACCACTGATATCGTTAAACACGAAGTTGGGGTTGGCACCATCTTCAGTCCAGCTGGTGTAAGAAGCGCCGGTTGCTGGGCCAGTGCCAGAAAAGTCCATAGCAACATCAACCGTGGCATCACAATCGATCAAACGCACAAAGAAACTAACCAAAGTGTCATCTGTTTCCACAGCCGAATTACCTGCTGCAAGGTTGGGGTCTGCACCACTCGGGGATGTAGTAGTATTGTCTGGTGTGATTCGATAAGAAATGAAATCAGGGTTTCCACCAGGCGCATTAAGTACATTAGAGACCGTGGAGTTGTAATCCGGATTGGTCGGGCGCCATTTACCGCCACTGATGGTGTCGGAATCAGTCGCATCAACTACACCAGCCGTGAAGTTGAAGACAAAGTTTGACGGGCCAATCGCGAAAGGCGTAGTAGGAAAGTCTGGATCGGATACTAGAACAGTTACCTCCAGGCGATCACCCACGACTTGCGTCTGGATTTCGTAGTCCCAATCCTGGGCACTAGCCTGCGCAAACGGCAGCCAGGCCAAGACGGTGAGGAGAAGAGATATTCGTAGAGCTTTAATCATGACAAGCGTGTTGTTAAGGGTAACAATTATGGATGAAGTAAGAAAAGATTAGCGGAGTTCGACCAGTTTCATCGAAGCAGTCTGGCCATTGACCGAAATACGTAACATATACGTGCCCTCGGCCACTTCTTGTTCGTCGCCGAAGGTGTAGCTGTACTCGCCAGCGGCTTGGTCGGCGTTCACGATTTCGGACACACGCTTGCCAGCGAGGTCAAAAACAGTCAGGTTCACTTCAGCTGATTCCATGAGCGTGTAGCTGATGGTCGTGAAGTCTAGGTAGGGGTTCGGGTAGGCGGTGAAGTCAAACGCAGACAGGATATCGTCCTGAACGCCAGTGAAGGTTTTGTTCCATTCGATAGGGTCAGACATGGCCGTACCGCAGTTGCCAGTCACTTCCACGGTGTACTCACCGTTCTGAGTGGGCTCAAAGGTTGCGTCTGTGGCGTTGGGGATGGGCGCGCCTTCAAAGAACCACTGCAACTGGCCGGTGGCCGCCGTTGCGAGTTCTTCTTCGCCAGCTGTAATGACCGGCTTGGCGGGCGGATCGGCGTACTCGAGCTTGAACGCCTGCGATTGGTCAGACTGGCACAAGCAGTTGACGGCCACAGCGTAATACTCACCCGGCTGGTCAACAACCAGCGCGTTTTGAGTTTGGTTGGGCAGTGCAACGCCGTCTTTGAACCAGATGTGCTCGCCACTCCAGTCGGTGGTCAGCAGGCGCTGGTCGCCGGGGCAAATCACATTCGAGCCGTTGGCGGCAACCGCAGGTGTCTGCGGCTTGCTACAAAGGGGCACGTTCTTGGCGGGCTCTACGATATTCGACTTGTGGATGTACTGAACGAAGCTCCAGTCGTTGAGGGTCATTGGCCCTTTCCGCCAAGTGATGTTGCTCGTACCGCACTGGTCTTTGATCGGAATCAGCATGCGACCGAGGCGGCGCTGCTGCTGGTCGATTTGAACGGGTGGCATTTGCGGAGCATCGGCACGGCCGTAGATGTTGAGCGTCAGTACGTCCGTACCGGCGATTTTACCGATAGCGGGGTTCCAGTAGTAAGTCGGGTTCTCCGAGAAGGTGAACGGCCCGTTGCCGGACTCGTCGATGATGGCCGCAGCGACGTCAAGAGATGCGGTGTCGACATGCAGACTGAACGTACCGCTGCGCACGTACATGGGGTCGCCGTTGACGCTTTGGACGTACAGCTCGACGGCGAGCGTATCATTGAGAACTTTCTGCTGAACCGTCAGGCGGTAGTCTTGCGACTGTGCGAAAAGCGCGTTGCCTGCCAGCAGCATGATGCAAATTAGGATAGATGTCGTTTTCATGTTGATCACGAATTGTATGTTTTCAAGAGAGAAGAGGAGGCTTATTGGGCAGGCTTGAAGGTTGTACCCAGCAAATTGTTCGCGTTGCGTTCGACGAGGCGCAGGTCAGTGTCATCGACTTGGCCATCCATGTTGAAGTCTACGATAGCGTAGCCGGAAGCGGTCAGTTTGTTTTGTGCTTTGTACGCCGTGGCCCAAAAGTAATCCATGGCATTCACAAACGTACCCTCTTCCCACTCGGGGTTGCTGAGATTCCCCGCAATGGCTACGGCAGAACCGTTAACCAGCGAAAAGCTGCCCTTTTCCAGGGAAGCCGCTTGCGTCAGGTCGATGCGTTGGCCAGAGAGGCGTACGGGTTTTGAGACGATCGGCAAATGCTGGGCCTGCGAGACGACGATGTGGTACTCACCGGCCGGTGCGTCGAAGCTCAAGGCGGCGCCATTTTCAGCAGAAACGATCTCACCAGAGGCGAGCGCCCAAGCGTCGGTGCTGGCCACAAGTTCTTGTGCAGTGTTATACAGGCTAACCGTCACGCGGTCGAGCGCGTTTTGCGGAGCCGCATCATAGTGCTGGGAAAGCGTGCGCTGGCGGGCAGCAGAAACTTCGGCCGTCGCATTCATGAGACTGGCCGGGCCTTCCATTAAATAGCGCAACTGAACGCTGCTTTGCGCAGCGGCCAGTGTCGGAAGGAGGATGAATAAGGAGAGTAAAAGTCGCATCATAATTCAGAGAGCGTTTGGGGAAACGAAAGGTAAGCTATTTGTAGTCAGTAGATCAGTTGGGTAAGGTCGTGTAGCGCAGGTCATTGGTGTTCGGTTCGGTCACACCCAAATCGGAGGCTTCAATACGCCCGTCGATGTTGGCATCGAGCGTGCTGTAGGTAGATGGGATACCCGCGGTCGTTTTGGTGGTTACGAAGAAATAGTCCATCGCATTGATAGCTGGCACGGTTTCCCAGACGGGATTCTCAACCTGACCGGCAATCATACCCACCCGCACTGGCGAGGTATCAATTTCTTTCACGTTGATGGCTGGCTGATAGACATTCGCAGCCACACTCAAGTCAAGCTCATTGCCAACCCCCGGGTCGGTGTTGTTCAAACTAATCACTGACGCGGTAGCGATCGGCAGGTGATTGCGGTGGCGGACGAGTATATGGTAGTTGCCGACAAGCGCGTTACAGAACGAGAGGGCATCCTGAGAGCCACCGGTTTTGAAGTCTGTCAGGAAACCGTTGGTATTGATCCAAGCCGAGTCTTCAGAAATCTTGGAACCCAAACCCGAAATATCGTCCCATAGCTCAACGCGCACCACATCAACTACTGTGTCTGGGATCGTCGCGCTGGGGTTCATCGTATTAACTGCCGAACCAGTGCCGTTCAAGAACTGATCTTCAAGCGCTGTTCGCAACGGAAATGCACTGCCGAATTGCTGGAAGGCGGAGTTCACACCCGCCATGCTATCCTCGCCGGCGATGTAGGGGCCTTCCAAAAATACACGTAGGCGCGCGCGAAGGGCATCTTCGAGCGTAACTTCTTCCGGCTCAGAAGTGCGCTGTGTGCAGAGGCCAGCTGGGTCACTGACTTCAGCGCGAAAGAACAGACTCTGACTAAGCGTGTCACTCAGATTATAAGGTGTGCCGCCTGGCGACAGGTTGGTCCAGGGGCCTACGAGGGTGGTGGCTTTCTGCCATGTAACATCGAAAGTGATGTCATAATCACCGACAATGTCCAGCTCGTTGGTCTCGCCAGGGCATTGCGTCGGGCGAATGGCCTCGGCCAAGCCTGCCAACGCCTGGCAGCGGGCTACCACATAGTAGCCCAAACCGTTATCACGGGTGGAATCGCTGACAATTTCATCGCGACCGAACACCACGTTGGTCAGATTCTGTTGGCCAACGCTGTGGAACTCACCGTTCGGGCCAGCTGCTTCTGGGGCATAGGCCACACGCGAGGCAAGTTTAGCATCAGCTGAGCTAAGCGCTCCAAAAGCTTGTGCGCCATCATATACTGCGAGTCGCACACGGTCGATAGTAGTCACGGCCGAACCACCTGCTTGCGTGAAGGCGTACCGAACCGTGTCGCCGGTTTCTACGGCAAACTCGTTAGTAACACCGACACTATCTGTTCCAGAGAAGCCTGCATCAGCCAATACGTTGCCTTCAATGACTGAATTGGCACCGCCAACTACATTCACAAGTGTCGAGGGGTAATATTGTGCAGCTGTACCGATCGGGAAAAAGCGATCACCGGTGCCTTGTGATCTGAATGCGCCAGCAACATAGGCCGTACCGCCATTGGCAACAACAATCCGGTTAATATCTGGATGATAGTGCCCAATGAATCCATCGCCTGTGCCGATTCGCCCATTCAATAACTTAATGCTGTCAACGGCGATCAAACCGTTGCCAGTGTCGGCTGCAAAACCAAAGTCAGCAGGGTTGGTGATGCCCGGCAGATCAAACTCCAGCACAGAGGTGCTCAAATTACCATTGCCCTGGTAACTGAATGTGCTCGAAGCTGAAACAAAATGTAGTCGGCCAGAGTCTATACCATTGTAAGTCAAATCAGTGGCGTTGAAACCCGTTTTGACCCAAATGGTATCGTTGTTGTTGAGCGTGCTGGCAGAAATCGTTTCGTAAGAACCGATATCGAGCGTGCCGTTCACTTCAACCGTTCCGCCGTCGTGCTCAAACGCACCTTCAGTAAATACAGGGGTGTCATTGCTGATGAAAACCGTCTCCCCATCGTTGTGGATGACTGTTTGTGCATTAAGGCTAGCCCATGTAAGGCTAATGAGCAAGAATAAAAGTGAAATTGAGGTGCGTATCATGTAAGGAGGGTTTTCTATCCTAGAAAACATTTCTAAGCTAAAGGCTTTTGTGTTGACAACAAAGCCATTCACAGTGAAATATGTACTGTTAATCGATTAAACGGTTTTGACGAAGAAAGGTTACAGTCAATTAACAATACAAAACGCCAGCAAATAGCTGGCGTTGTTAAAAATAAAGTTTCTTGAAACGTTCATCTCACGGCAATTGCAGGCGCTGGCCGATCGAAATGTTGTTGTCGCGCAAGCCATTCACGCGTTTAATCGCCTCTACACTCGTATTATAACGCGTGGCGATTTTGTAAAGCGTTTCCTGCGGTTTCACGACGTGGTATTTCGGTGCGGCCGACTGCTGAGGGGTGTAGATTGTGCGCGGTTGGGGCGTAAGACCCTCGGTGGTGCCAGGTGTTACCTCTCGCTGACCCCGGTTGATGCGCGTGCGTAAGCTGCCATCTGCATCACGGTAGCTGTCAGGCAAGTCGGTCGCCTCAGACTTCTGGCGGTCTTCCAGCTCCTTCTTCCGCTTTTCGAACTCCTGTAATTGCTTTTCTTGATCGATTTCTTTCGTCAGGCGCTTGTCTGCAATGTAGAACTTCTCTTTTTCGAGCGGCGTCAATTCATCGAAGTCAATCTTCTCGCGCACAAGCTTGACCAGATCCTGACCTTTGGGCAGAATCTGATAGACGTTGACCGCGCTGCGGCCTTGTGCAACGAGCAGTTTGGTGCCACTCGGGTCGAACGCGACGTTGTAACCTTCGCCGGGATGACCTTCATAAATCGCGAGCTTCAGGTACGAATCGCCGTCCCAAACACGCGCAGAGCCGTCTTTGGCGGTGGTGGCGATGCGCTGGTCGTTGGGCGACCAGGAGAGGTGCGAAATGCCGTCGGCATGGCCGCGCAGTACGCCGAGCGAGCGCCCGGTGGCGACATCCCAGACGCGCCCACGGCGATCATCGCTGGCCGTGGCCACGCGTGTACCGCTGTGCGAGAACGCAGCGTGCGTCACTTTGTCGCGGTGCCCCACCAGTGTATGAATGAGCTGGCCGGATTTCGCGTTCCAGACTTTGGCAGTGCGATCGTCAGAGACCGTCACGATATAGTTACCATTCGGCGAGTAAGCCGCATAGTTGACTGGCGCCGAATGCCCGGAGAGGTTCGCGATGAGCGAGCCGTTCTTGGCGTTCCAAACGCGCGCGGTGAAGTCTTTCGAGCTGGTCACAACGCTCTCACCATCAGGCGAGAAGGCCGCGTGAACAACGTCGTCGGTGTGCGATTCCATCACGGCAATCACACGACCGCTTTTCGCCTCCCACAAGCGCGCGGTGTTGTCAATCGAGGTCGTTACGACTTTAGACGCATCCGGTGAGAAGGCCGCGTGGGTCAGCAGATTCCCGTGGCCAGAGTACACGACCTCTTCTTTCTTAGCTTTGAAATTCCACAGACGCGCCGTGAAGTCTTCAGCCAAAGTGATAATCCAATTGTTGTCGTTCGAGAAGTATGCCTGATCGACAATGTGCGTGTGACCCCGCAGTGCGCTGACCTGGCCACCAGATTCTCCATCCCAAACGCGCGCGCTCATGTCCCAGCTGGTGGTAATGATTTGCGTGCCATCGGGGCTGAAGCGGTTGAAGGCGATTTTATTTTTATGACCGTTCAGCGAGAGCAACGGGTCTTTGTTCAGAATCGCATCCGCTGCGAAGTAAAGCGCCGCCTCAGTCTCAGCAACATACGGGCGATCCGGGTCCTCGAGGTTCTCGGGCATACCTTCGAGCACAACCGGGATGGCCGTTCTGGCAGCACCACCTTCGGTTTGCTCTTCCGAAAGACCGGCAAGCATCACCGACTGCATCGTCAGGGCGTTGTCACGCTGAATCTTGGCGTTCTCGAACTGAATGCGCGCAATTTCGGTCTGCTTCTCAGCCTCCAACTTGGCATCCTCAGCGATTTGCTTCTGAATCAGCGCGATGCGGCGCTCATTCTCTGCGATCTGGCGGTTCTTTTCAGCGATCTCTTTCGCCTTCTCAGCCAAGAGTTGCTGACGCTCGGCTTCTTCCTTCGCAGAAATGGCTTCCTGCTTCTGGAAAAGCGCAATCAGACCCTGCAGCTCGGCGTTATTCTTTTCACGCTCAGCATGGTAGCGCTGGTTTTGCACCTCAAGTGCGTTCTGCTGGGCAAGCAAGCGCTGCTCTTCGGCACGGCGAGCGTTTTCTTCGGCCACTTCCATCGCGCGCAGGGCCTTCTCGCGCTCGAGGTTCGCCAGGTACGCCAGAATCAGCGACATGATGAACAGCAGCGAGATCAGGAAGATGACGAACATGATGATCCGTCGGTTGCGCTCGATCCGTCGGCGCGACAGATCAAGGAACTCGTCGATGTCCTCCAGATACGCCTCCGCTTGCTCGCGCGGCTCCATCTCGGGGTTGATCTCCTCGGGCTCAATGTAGCGCTCGATCCAGGCAGGAGTCGGTTTCTGGTCTTGGTACCAGCCCCAGAAGTAGTTGAACGGTCCGCTGGTAAGCAGGTACGAGCTGTCGCAGTCGTTCTTCAGCCAGCGATTAACCTGCACTTTGAAGTCCTCGTATATACGTACAGATTTTGACTCACGCTCGGCCCACTCAATGAGGCGGTCCCAGTTACGAATCAAGGCCTCGTGCGTGATATCGAGGATGGTGTTCTCGGGAATTTCGCGCGTGGTCTCGTCATCCTCCTCAATGTAGGGCTGGATGAACGTGTTGCCTGGTTCGCGGTAGGTCGAGAGCAAAATGGCGACGTCTTCAGACGAGAAGCCTTCGCGATTGAGGATATCCGTGATCTCGCTAAGCGTCATACGATTACGCACCGCACGGCTTTCGTCAATTTTCGTCAGGCAGGTGAAAGCCGATCGCAGAATTGCATTAGTGTCCTCCCGCTCAATTTTGTTGCCAGTTTGCTTCTCGTAATATTCGTGCGCCCGCAGATACAGCTCGTTCGCATGGCGGTTGAGGATATTCCGCAAGCGCGGCGTTTCATAGAGCTTTTTGATGTCCCCCGGCAACGCGTTGAACCACTGTTCGAAAGGCTCGCGGTCATCTTTGGGCAAGCGTTTGGGCGCCAGACCACCGACCTTGGCGTAATGGATCAGATCGAGCTCGTTGCTGTTGTTACTACGCGCTTGCGTCCAGACCTGGTGCATGGCGTGTTGCAGCACCGGCAGCTGGTCAGTACCATCGCCAAGGTCGTTGAGGATACGTTGCGAGAGGCGCTTCGTCACTTTATCGCCGTTCAGGAAAGCCGGCGCTTCGATAACCTCCTGAATCTCTTCGCGTTTCAGGCGGGGCACGAAATACGTGCTGTGACCGATCATCTCGGCAAACCCACGGAAGGCCACACACTGACCGATGTAGTCCGAACGCATCGTGTAGACGACGTAAATCGGCAGGTCCTCTTCGCGGGCAATCCGGATGGTCTCCAACAGGACGTTCACCGTGATTTGCGCCAGCGGGCTAGCCACGCCGTCACGGAAGTTCTCGGGGTTGGTGAAGAATTCCTCAAACTGGTCAACCAGAATCAGCAGGTTACCGGCCTGGCGCTTGAGGTTCTTGCGGGTTTCTTCGTCGGCTTCGATATACGACTCGCTGGTGGTGTCGACGTACAGGTCCGACTCCTTATACATATCGACGAGCGCCGAGAAGCCGTAGCTCAGCGTGCTTTCTACTTCATCAACATTGCGGATTTTCAGCTGCTGGGCCAGCGCAGTCGAGAGATTGCGCAACGGACGGCGCTCAGGACGGAAGTCGGCCACGGCCCACTTCGTGTAGCGCGTCTTCATGAAACCGCCTTTAAGCGACGGTATCACACCGGCGTATAATAAAGAGGATTTACCGTCGCCAGATGCACCGGTCACCATCGTGAACTTCTCGTCGTGCAGCATGTCGATGATCGTATCGACGTGGTGCTCACGACCTTTGAAGAAGA
>CAZTEZ010000011.1:0-20079 GCA_964611815.1 uncultured Bacteroidia bacterium
GTCTGTTGCGCCTGGGTTGCAAGCTCTCGCTGAACGAAGACGAAGACTTGCCGCTGGTGCTCAGGCAGCTGCGACGGCCTCTGCAACAGCTGGTCAGTGACCCGTACTTCGGAGAGATCAGCGAGCTGCTGGAAGCCAATGCAAAGTCGGCCGAGGCCTTGCGGGCAGAGCTGCAACGGCTCGACCAGCGCTACCAGTCGTACTACTATCGGCAGCTGGTGCATGCCAATTCGCTGGGTATTCAGTTGGCGCTAGAGACGCGATAGCGCTATTCGCAACTTCGCAATAAAGTAAAAAGAGCCGCCCCCTTACCAGAGCGGCTCTTGAAATAAGCGCATGGTTCCGTCTTATCCTCCCTAATCGTTACTCACGCGCTGTCCGATGATCGCCTCCAGTTTTTGCAGGCGTTGTTCCAAATCGTTTTGCTGTTCCAGCTTCGCTTTCAGCTCGGCGTTTTCAGAAGCCAGCTGTTCTACAGATGACTCAAGCTGCTGGTTTCTAGCATCCAGCTCTTGCACGGCGTTTACCAGTGGCACAACGAACTCCGAATAGCGGAGCGCATAGTGCCGGCGTTCGCCGGGGCCATCACCGGGGGTTAGCAGGCCGCTGAATTCAAGCTTCAGCCGATTTAAACTGGCCTCGACTTCCTGGGCGATGAAGCCATTGTAGGTCGGTGCGGCATCGAATCCGCTGTTTTCTACGTGGCTATTGAACTTGTAAGACACAGGTCGGAGCTCACGAATAAAGTTCAGGCCCAGCTGGTTATAGTCCTGCACGTTTTGCTTCAAGCGGCCATCGGAAGTCGCCGAAAACGTGACTTGGCCTTCGATGACGGTAATATCATCATTGCCAAGGCGCACCATGTCGTCGTCGTCGACCAGCGCCTGATAGCCGATGGCGGTGGCGTTCCAGAATGAGTTCGACTTTTGCACGTTGGACTCTTGCGCCGAGATGCCAGCACCGGAGCCCACAAAGGTGTTATGGCGGCCATATTGCGTGCGGTAAGTGGGGCCGGTGTTGGGGGCAACAGGCGTGGCAGTTCCGTCGTGGCCGGCGTTGTAGCCAATAAAGGTGTTGTCTTCGCCATACTCACACCATTTTCCGGCGTATGTGCCAACCAACGTGTTGCGGGTGGCCGCGTAGAAGTTACTGGGGTTGGGTCCGCCACTAAGCGTTGTCTCATTAAGTCGGTGGCCAGCAAATGCGCCAATGCAAGTGTTATCGTCGCCAGAGAAGTCGTTGGTGTTTGCGAAACCTGCATTTTGGCCGAGGCAGGTGGTGTTTTCAGCTTCGCCCAGGTTTTGCCCGGCTTTGAAGCCCACGGCCGTGATGTTTGCAGCCGCTTCATCGCCGGCATCTACGCCAATGAGCACGCTGCCTTGCGCGCCGTTGGCATTGGCACCCGCACGGTAGCCGATGATGACAGTGTTCGCAATATCGTTCGCAGCCCGTCCGGCTCCTTGCCCAAGGGCGGTGATGGCATTCATGGCCGAGCTGTTGCTGCCTGAACCAGTCGAGACGGCATTTTCACCGATAATCGTGTTATTACTCGATATAGCGAAATTACCCGGCGCGGATGCAAACTGTGAGCCTGCGTTGGTACCGATAATCACTGAGCCGCCACCGGCATTGTAGGGGCTGGCGCTGAAACCGATAACGACATCGGGATTGTTGCCGCGGCTAATGTTTTGGTCGAACTCGACGGCACCGTGGCCAATGAACACATGCCCTTCAACGGATGCCTGTGCAGCAGTGATTTTTGAGAAGTCATCACTCCGCGCAACGTTGTGCCCGATAAAGACATTTCTTTGTGCCGATTCGAGCTGCTCGCCGGACCGATTGCCGATGTAGAGGTTTTGTCCGTCGGTATCGCCAGCTAAATTTTGCAAATCGCGGCCGGCAGCAAACCCGATGAGGATGTTTGCATCCAAAACCCCTAGGTTTCGTCCAGCTGAGCGGCCGACCACAGTGTTGCTGTCGCCGCTGCTGAGGCTGCGTCCTGCCACCGTACCAATCAGTGTGTTATTGCTACCAGAACCTAAATTTTGCCCGGCACTTGCTCCAAGCGCGACATTTGAGTTGCCAGTCACCAAGTCCCTTGCTGCGAAATACCCCATAATGGTGTTGCTACCCCCGTCAATTATGGATTGACCTGCATTCGACCCCACAACAGTGTTCTCAGAGCCCTCAAAAGAAGATTGCCCAGCGGCATGCCCAACGTAGGTATTGCCGATACCTTCTTCCTGGTCGCGTCCGGCTTGATAGCCAATAAAAGTATTTGAGCCGGCATCGGCGTATTCCATACCAGCCTGATAGCCAAAATACGTGTTTGCCTCCCCTGTGTTGTCATTCAAACCAGCTTGATGACCAAAGGCAGTACCCCCGCTATTGAAATTTGGTTGATCTACCCGACCAGACGTATGCACCCGTAACTGTTCAATATTATTCGTACGAATGACCAGCGGTTGGTTGTCAGTCGTGCCCAAATAGTTCGTGCTTGGGTTGGTGCCGCCGTTACCTAAAAGCTCCCAAGCGTTGCCACTGGCACCACCACTCAGTGGGTGCCAGGCGCCCGCCAAAAGCATGAAATTTCCTAAGCCATTATTCGGTTCAATGGTCTCACCTGCAAAAGTCGCCGGATCATCGTCCTCATTCAGAATGTAGAGCAGTTGCCCTTCCACAGGTGTGGGAAGATAGTTTACCAGGTTTGTTTGCACACCGACAGCTCCTGTGATACGGGCAGTGGTGGTAATCGTATTAATATCAATCGTATTGCCTGCTGTTAGAACAGCCTGTGGGTTCAACTGTATTGCACCATCAAAGCGAGCAATACCATTCAGTAAATGTAGTTTCTGTTGAGGTGTTGCAGTTCCAATACCAACGTTCTGTGCACTAAGCAATTGGACACCTGCGAAAAAAAGAGCAAAAGCAATGAGAGTTGATTGAAAGCGGGAGGTTGCCATAATTCAGACTTCATGTTGTAAGTTCAGCTTAGTTTAAAGAAAAGTTCATTGTTGCATAACACTTGAAAAGCAAGCCGTTCGTGGCTAATTCCCAAAACTTGAAGCCCTTAAATCGTACTTTTGTTAGAGATAGCAGCGAATTGACCCAAAAAAACGTTCTACGCTTTCGAGTTAATTCCAATTTCTGGTACTTCTTTCAAGCTTGTGGCGTATCTTATAGCTGCCTACCAGTTTTCTGAAAAAGTAATATGACCAAAGGTCTGCGCCGCCGCCGTCACGATTTTGACGACTTGCTCAAAGCCCTGAAGCCGGCCGAAAAGCGAGTTCTGGAGCAGCGGCTGCCGACCCGAAAGGAGCCGGGTTGCAAGTATTTCTCTGGCGACTTTAAAACTGCGTTGTCAGCCAACCGAAACTCAAAGCCCGACGAATTGCCCCCCAAGCGGCGCCTGCGTTTGCACGAGGCGATCTTGGAAGAGCTAACCAACATGGGCAACTCAGATCAGGGCGAGCAACTGATGTTCAGTTACCTGCGCAAAGCACTGTGGTTGCGTTCGCGCTTGCTCTACCGGCAGGCGATGGTCGAACTGGTGCGTGCAAAAGAGGTGACAGATGAATACGATTTGACGTTCTACAAGCCGGCGATCAACACCCATATTCAGGATTTGCTCCGCTTCATGGTCGACTACAGCGATTTCCGCGAGACGGATTTGGAACTCCAACAGCCCGATTTTCAAGAACAGCAACGTCAACTCTACGAACAATTGTCGCAAGAGTCGTTGTTGCACGACGCGTTGTTCAAGTTTTTTTGGCTAAAACTGGAACTGGACGACGAAAGCCCGATTGAGCGACGCCAAAAACTGATCGCAGCCCTACAGCCACTCGAAGATATGTTACCGTTTAGGGCAATACTCTCTTCTGCGAGTCAGTCGAACTTGCTGAGTAACATCGGTTCGTTATACTACATACAGGGTCGGTATGCCGATAGTCTCCGGCTGGTGAAAGAGACGCTTCATCTGAAAAATAAACGTCTGGTAACTCGCTCGAGAGATGCAGCAATGGACTTTCTGCACCTGAAGATGAACCTGCTACTGCTTCACGCACTGATGGGTAACGTGGAGGGGGTGCTTGCAGAAGCTGACAACTGGCAAGCGCAAGCGCAGGCAGCAGGTTTTCATGCCGAACAAGAGCGTCAGACACAGTTCGAAATTTACTTGCGAAAGCTTCAAGTGGCTACGATTACTGAGAACCACACCCTTGCCCAGGCCACCTTCGCTGAGCGAGATCAATTAGTCATACTCACACAAACGCCACTCATCAATCAGCAATATCTGAACTTATTCGAGGCCAACGCCATGGCCATGATGGGGCGCCTTCGCCCGGCGCTCAAACACCTGACGCATTACCAAGCTGATGATGCCAAACCCGATTCACTGCTGGCTGTTTACATCGGTTTGCTGCGATTGGGCTGCAAACTGCAGTTGAAAGAGTACGATAGTTTCGAACTCATTTTGCGCGACATGCGCCGCCCGCTGCAGGTGTTGTCGGCGGATGCTTACTTTGCCGGACTTTCGGAATTATTTTCTGAACACCTAAAAACTCCCGATAGTCTGGCAACAGCTTGGGCTCAGTACGATAACACGCACCATAGTGCGTATTACGCACGATTGTGTCGCCTCAACAGTGTTGGCAGCCACCTGGCGAGTACTGCAGCAGCGACCCTGCGGTAGGGCGAGTGACCTCAAGTTATGGAATAAATAATTTTCTGCTGGTCGAGTTGGCTGGACAGCTTCAATCAAAACTTGTTAAGCTTGGTTTAATACTACTTCAAGTTTTGATTCCGCTCAAGCCATGAAAACCTTCCTGCACACCCTCCTGCAGCCCTTGCTCTTCTTGTGTTTGCTTCTCACAGGCTTCGCACACTCATCCGCCCTTGCGCAAAATGTTGGTATCGGTACCGCTACTCCAGCCCAAAAGCTAGAAGTAGAAGGCTGGATCGAGCTTGGCGATGAAACCCAAGGCGGTGCCGGACCTGCCACCGAGGGCTCGATTCGGTATAACAACGCGTTGGATATCATTGAATACTACAATGGCACAGCTTGGGTCAGCCTTGGTGGCGGCAATACGCTAGATGAGGCTTACGACGAAGGCGGACCGGGTGCCGGTCGCATCATCACGGCCGACAATGGCGCCGTACAAGTGCAGGGTACGGACGGGCTGCGCGCAACCGGCACACATGGCAGTGGCGCAACCGCCCCCAACGGTGCCGGCACACGCTTCTTATGGCTCCCACGCGCTTCAGCCATTCGAGCTGGTGCAGCCGCTAACCTGGCTTGGGACAACGCGAATATCGGCGACTACAGTGCCGCTTTTGGGCGCGAGACGCGCGCTTCTGGGCAGTACAGTTTTTCTGCCGGTAACGACAACCGTGCTGCGGGCCGTTCGAGTGTGGCATTTGGTGAATTAACGACCGCCGATGGCGATTACAGTATCGGCATGGGGTTCCAGACGCAGGCTAATGCCGACTTCTCCTTTTCGGCTGGTTTTGAAACCATTGCCGGTGGAAATAGCAGTACGGCCTTGGGCGAGAACACCAACGCCATTGGCCTGGCTTCCACTGCGCTGGGCGCAAGTACCAATGCGAATGCTGACTACAGTACCGCCATTGGGCGAACGATCACTGTCAATGGTATCAACAGCTTCGGAGTTGGCCTTAATAATACACCGTCAACCATTACACAAAACAACGTGATGTCGGTCATGGGTGGCAATGTCGGCGTTGGTACGACAGCGCCAGCAGAGCGCCTGGAAGTGACGGGCAACCTGTTATTCTCACACCCCGGAAGCCGAACGATCAAAATGGAAGACGTTGACGACGGGGACGCCCCTTACACACTAAGCATCTTGGGCTCGAATGCCGAAGGAGGTACTGGCGAACCCGGCGGTACAGTCATCGTTCAGGCCGGCGATGCTGATGGCGTTAAGGAAGGCGGTGGCACACTCCAGCTGGCGGGAGGCGATGGCGCACCCCGAGGTCCGGTGCTCATCAACCGCTTAGGCGGTGGGGTAGCCATTCGGCGCAATTTCGCGCTGCAGGACGTGCACATCGCTGGCACCGTTCGCCTGGATGACCTCGCCGGTGGTGGCACTCAAAATGTACAGGTGAACAACGACGGCGATTTGATCGTCGGCGGTAGCGGCGGTGGTTTTTGGAGTGATAATGGCAGCAATTTGTATCCCAACGCAGGTCGCTGGGTCGCTATTGGCAAAGGGGCAACTGCGGCAGCGGCACCCCTGGATGTCCAGGGCAATATTCAGCTGAGCGGCGGCTGTGGTGGAGGCTGCTCTTGTCGGACGCTCAACATTGAAGATTGCAGTTGGGGAACAGACTTTATCATCGATGGTTCAGATGGTATTGGCGGCTTTACCGCCGACGGTGGCGATATCAGATTGCTAGCAGGTAACGGAGAATCTAGCGCGAATGGCGGAAACATTATTCTTGATCCAGGTAACGGAGGTGCTGGCAACGGCTATGTCGGCATCAATACCACTGGACCCAACCATATGCTGTCCGTGAATGGCGATGCCAGCAAAACCGGTACTTTGGCCTAGAGCACTTTCTCTGACCGTCGCTTAAAGGCGGACATCACAGACTACGGACGTGGCGTGGAAGCCATTATGAGCATTCGTCCGGTTCGGTTTCGTTACAACGGACAAGGCGGTATTGAAGATACCAGCAGCTTTTATGTTGGCACCATCGCGCAAGAGGTGCAGACTTTTGCCCCGGAAATGATCTCGGAAGTTGAAATGGAAGAGCTTGACGGTGAACAGAATACCTATTTGAGCATTGATCCCAACGACTTTGTCTACATGCTTATCAACGCCACGAAGGAGCAGCAAGCCACCATAGAAAGTCAACAACAGCAAATCGAACAACAACAAGCACAAATCGACGCGCTTGCCAAGCGCCTTGATGCCCACACACAACAGTGCAACGCCAGTAAATAGGCACGAAATTCAAGTGTGTCAGCTTCGCAGACAAGACTCAAGACGTTCATGCATGACCACGGCTCACACGAGTCGTGGTTTATGCTTACACCAACTCCAGTTTCAGGCCGGCAGCCCCTCCACATACTGCAACCCGAACGCCACCATCGGCCCAATGAGCGCGCGCGCTTGTTGGCCCTGTTTGGTTAGCCGGTAATCGACGCGCGGGGGCACTTCGCCGTGGTTGGTGCGCACCACCAAATGGTTGTCGGCCAGGGCTTTCAGCTCTTGCGCGAGCATCTTTTCGCTGATATCCGGCACCCGGCGTTTCAGCTCGCCAAAGCGCACCGCTTCTTCGCCGATGGCATTGATGATGAGCAGCCTCCATTTACCGCCCAGCATCTCGAGTGTGGTGCGGATGGGGCAGCGCACACTGAGCTTGCCATCCAATGCGGCTGTCAGAGCGGTCTTATCTGTCGTATTTGCCATACTTACCACAAGGTAGGTACCAGGGGTTTTGTAAGCAAATGCGGTGTAACTTAGTTTTACATCACATTCATTGACCATGAACAAGCTGTTTTCAAACCTCATGCTGATTGCGGCGGTCGCCCTGGCCTCCACGGCGGTGGCCAACACTCCGGTGACAGACCCTTCACATCCCAAAAAGCAACCCACTATGAAAGTCATCTACGTTTACGATGCCCTGTGCGGCTGGTGCTACGGCTTTTCGCCCAACATCCAGAAGCTACACGACGAGTACGGCGAGCGCGTCGAGTTCGAGGTCGTGTCGGGCGGGATGGTCACTGGCGAGCGCATCGGGCCCATCGGTGAGGTCGCGCCCTACATCTCATGGGCGTACAAGGACGTCGAAAACCGCACCGGCGTGAAATTCGGCGAGGGCTTTCTGGAGGGGATACTGAAAGAAGGCTCGGCGATTTTCACGAGCATCCCCGGGGGCATCGCACTCAGCATCGTGAAGGATCAGCGCCCTGAGTTGGCGTTGGCGTTTGCGGGCCGTTTGCAAAAGGCGATCTACTACGACGGCATCACCCCCACCGACCCTAGCGCCTACGCCAAGCTGGCGGCAGAGTACGACATGGATGCCGAGCAGTTTGAAAAAGACATGGCCAGCGACAAGTACAAGCAGCTCGCCGAAGCCGATTTCGCGCGCTCAGACGCGCTGGGCGTCACAGGCTTCCCGACGGTCTTCGTCGACGACGGCAAGCAGCAGCACGTCATCGCCCGCGGCTATCTGGACTACGACTTGCTGAAATCGGCGCTGGAGCAGCAGCTGAAGTGAAGCACCGAAATGACGAGCCTGAATTTTCAGAATTAACCCCATTCATAGAATTCTATTCCCTCATGCGCCTGTTTTCAGATGCTTCATCCCGACGAAGGAGGGACCTACAACGACAATTGAGAAACGCTTTGTACGAGTAGGTCCTTCGTTCCGAAGACTCCACTCAGGATGTAACAGCTTTTTTCGGTTTTAAGACTCACCGTATACACCCTTCATAACCTCATTCAGCAGGAGCTTGTCAAATCCTGCTCATCCTTAATCGTCCTGAAAATCCTGGTTCACAAACCCCCCACCTCATGAACACCATCGCACTCTTTGGCGGCTCGGGCCGCACCGGACAGGAATTTCTGAAACTCGCGCTCGACAAAGGTTACGCCGTTCGTGCGTTGGCGCGTACGCCCGCTAAAATCCCGCAAAACAGCCACCAGCTCGCCGTCATTAAGGGCGACGTGCTGGACTACGACACCGTACTCGAAACCCTCACGGGCGCAGATATTGTCGTCAGTCTGTTTGGCCATGTCAAAGGTTCGGAGGCAGATGTGCAAACCCGCGGCACGGCGAACATCGTGAAGGCGATGCAAGCTGAGGGCATCCAGCGTATTATTTCGCTCAGTGGCGGCGGACTGCCGTTCCCGGCGAAAGACCAGCCTAAGTTTGCGGATCACTTGATACGTACGATCATGAAAATCGCCGTTCCGAATGTGCTGAAAGACGCGAAGAACCACCACGCGTTGCTGCACAACAGCGACCGCGAGTGGACGATCGTCCGCGGTCCGCGGCTGACCGACGACCCTAAAAAAGGCGACTACCGCGTGGGCTGGGTGGGCGTGAACGCTAGCACCAAAATCGGCCGCGCCGACCTCGCGGACTTTATCCTGCGCGAACTCGAGCAGCGCGAGTTTGCGTATCAGATGCCGTTTGTGAGTTATTGAGTGGGTTTAGTGTGCGATAGTGTCTCTCAGAAATGAAAGGTGTTGCTTAAGTTTTGTTATGACAGCTGGCAGGTCTAAGAGTATATCATCTGCACCCAGCCAATCCTCTTTATCGACCACTGCGACTGTCATATATGTGCCAGTCCCAAAACGCTTGGGTTTACGAATTTTAATTTCAGATTTCTGTTTTGCAGCATCCATAAGCATTTCGTGAATTTGATTTCTTACGTCGCTTCTGGTTCGCTCACCAAGATTTACATCGTCTGAATGTGTACTGATCTTGTAAACTAATTTGCCCTGTTCGATTTGTAGATAAACGGGAAATCCATCCTTGTTAGTGTCCCAGTTTAATAGTGCACACAAAAAGCCACCCGATGGATTTGCAACATAAAACCAAGTCCAAACAATCCCTTCTTTGCTCAAAGCCTCATAGAAACCTTGCCACTCAAACCAGCTCCAAGTTCCTATTGGCTCAGTTTTGAACCCTTGATACCTTTGGTTCTGGCTTGACAACCTTGTTTCGAAATCATTAACGATAGCGTTTTTGAAACCTGCTGTAGTTAATAGTTGCGTCAGATCGTTACGGTCGTAGACCGTATAACCAGACTGTTCCACAGCTTTTAGAGCTTCAGGACCTTCTGGATGTGTTTTTAAATAGATAAAATATTGTTCTTCTATTGCATATCCAGCATTAATTCCATGTTCTTGTACCCAGTCTGATACATCAGTCTTGTAGCGTTCCAACTGATTGTTATGGGCTCGCGAAGTTGTTTTATCTTCGATACAAATCAATATACTTTTATTGATAGTTATTGTTACGTCAACTTTAAGCCATTGTCGATCAACCTCTATGGTTTCTATCTCAGTCAATGTGCCTCCACATTTAGACAAAAGTGATTGAATAAACCGTATACCAAGACCATTCAAGTCAGCATCATGGTCTTTTTGTTTTGGATCAGCCCATGCTGCAAGCCAACAAATAAAAGCATCTTGACTTAGCTCACTGGTTGCGTAATCGAAAATGTTAGGTTTCATGTGTTCTGTTGTTTAATTTTCAGGTAAATTCGCTAATCTATCTGTTATCTGCAAGCTGCTTCAAAAACCCTTCTGATAAAAGCGGCGATTGTTTCAGCGACTGATAGGAAAAATCGATGAGCTGTTGCAGGTTGCGCAGGTGCTGGCGCACGCGCTCTATATTCGGCGAGCGGGTGTCTGATCCCAGCACCGCCTCTATGGGGATATAACCCACCTCTGGTTCCTGCCGATACATGCGGAAGCCCAGAAGGGGGTAAACGGTTGTCCAGCCCTGTTTGCCGCAGGCATCTGTGAAAGCACCGTAAAGCTGTTGGCGGTAGGCGATGCGCGCTTTAGCACTCGGCAGGAATGCATAAATATCACAACTGCATCTGATCGTGACTTCCGATTGCGTGAGCTCCAGCACGATCAGCGGCGACTGATCCTCTGGTTGTTTGGCGGCCGTGATATTTAGCCGATCATACCATACTTCAAAGCGCGAGCGTGTGCTGCTCTGCCGGTTTTCCAAGGCTGTCAGTAAGCCAGTCCAGGCATCGCTATCCCATTCTGAACGTGGCTGATAGGCCCAGGCGTCATACTTCGAGCGAATCTGCAGTATCTCCTCGATGTAGGTCTTTACCTCCACGCTGCCCGGCAAAGCTTCGTCCAGCGGCTGCTCTGCCGTCAGCAGTAGTTTCAGCACCTCATCATACGTGATATCCCGTATTTCGTACCCATTCGAATTATGCTGGACTAGACTTTCTTTGACATTATAACGCAGCGGAAAACTTTTATCTGTGATTTCACCGGCCTCATATTGTTTTTCCAGCAACTCACGATAGGTCATCTGCTCCATACCGTAGTAGTCAACTTCATCAACATATAGCAGAAAGTTGATACTGTCGTTCACGATAATTCTATAATCGAAGTACAGCCAGTATTGTATAAACGTTACGCGTTCAAGCTCGGGCAGCTCAATGCCTGAGCGCATGGCCAACAGCTGCAACAGCTTACCCCCCAACTCATGCAGCGTCGGGTTGAGCGCTGCACGAGAAGGGTCGGCAAACGCACACAAATTCGCAAGCACCGCCGTGTGATAGCTGGTGGTGGGCGTAAATTCAAACGGGTTTTGCACGTCGGCAGTGTGAAAGCGGTTCTTCATTTATGGTCTCATAAAAAGATTAGACACTATCGCGGCGCATCGTCTTGAGCTCCTTGCGGGTGTTGCGGTTCTCGACGGCGCTGCCCAGCGTGAACAGGTCGATCAGTGCGCCGATGCCGATAATGCCGAGCGTCAGCAGCCAGATGATTGCCTTCAGGGGCTTGCCCAGGTAGAAATAGTACAGTCCGCACACGCCAAAGAGCGAGGGCAGCCAAAGGAGGTAAGCAGTAGATTTCGATTTCATAGTCAATAGATTTAAGCGTTTAGGATTGAAACGATACCCGCAAGATGGGCCTCGCTTTCTGAACAATCGTCGCGCTTCACCCGACGCAAGTGGCAGGGCTATTTGCGTAATTAGTAGTGTATCGAAACCGAAACGCAATCGAATCTCACGCTACGTTATGCCTAAAAGCGCCAAAGACAAGCAGCCCCAGCAGACGCGCAACATCAAGCCCATCGAGCGCCAACTGATCCTCCACCAGTGCCTCAGCGGGCAGCTGCCTGGGCACGAACACCAGCGCGAATGGAAGCGCGAAGAGCTCACCGTGGCCATCGAGCAGACGCTGAAACAGCGCTACCCCGAGCGCGAGGTGCCGGACTTCAAAAAGGACACGATACTCGAAGACATCAAGCAGATGGAGACGCTGATGCTGGCGCCCATCGAGTTGCTCGGGGGTGGCCGCAGCACGCGCTACAAGTATAAAGACCCCTACTATAACTTTTTCGACCACATCGAACTGACGCCCACCGACGCGCAGAGCCTCGACATCACGATGAAGTACCTGCTGGCCAAAACCGGCTACAATCCCCTGTACGTGCAGCTTTACGAGTTTCTGAGCCGGTTGCAGCAGCGCCTGGGCCACGACTACCCAGAGCTGAAATCCGGTGCGCTGCAGTTCGAGCACAAGCCCCCGCCCTTCGAGCCCATGTTCTTCGACACCTGCCTGCGCGCGATTGTCGAGCAGCGCCCGATTCGGGTGATCTACCAGAAGTTTGATGCCGACGAGGAGACTGAGCACGAGATTCTGCCGACGGTGCTGAAAGAGTACCAGAAACGCTGGTACCTGTTCTCGCAGCACTGCAAAAAAGAGCGCATGATCTTGCTCTCGCTCGACCGCGTGCTGGAAATCGACCAGCTGCCCCCTGATGCCTACCCCGACCTCAAGCCGCTGACGATTGACGACGTGAACAATTACCTGAAAGCCCGCATCGGTGTCAGTGGCCTCACCGCCCAGCCCGAGGAAATCACGTTCTGGTGCGATGCCAGCCAGCTGCCCTATCTGCACAGCAGGCCGCTGCACAGCAGCCAGCGCTACAGCGAGCAAAACGAGGCCGGGGCGGTCATCAAACTATATGCTGCCATCAACTACGAACTGATTCATACGCTCCTGAGCCATGGCAGTGCCATACGGGTGTTGGGCCCGCAGACCTTGGTGGACCAGTACCACGCCAAGCTACAGCAGATGCTGCGGCGGAACAGTGGATCTTGACAAGCAAATAAAATTCTGGTTCCAGCTACCCCCCGAAACTCCCCCGTGGCGGCACCAGGTGGAACTCCGTCGGGCAGTCGCAGGGTGTTTTTTTGATGGCCAGCAGAATCGTGAACAACACGAACAAGAAAAACACCCCGATGGCCACGGCGTAGTACACGGTGCGCAGCGTTACGATGCCCGTCTCGTGGTAGCTGTCTTCGCCAAGGCTGCTCTCCTGGCCGAAATAGCGGTGGCGCAGATTCGCGCAGGTCGCATCGCCCTTGGTGATGAGATCGACCAGCGTGTGCAGTCGGTAGATCGAAAAGCTGCTGTCTTGGCGGTTGTGCGCGAGGTCGGCCTTGGCGATGAGCGTGTAAAACTGCATCAGGCGCTTCACGATCCGCGGCTTGTTTTTCGAGCGCTCTTGCTGCAGCGCCTGCAACACCTGCGGAGAAAAAAGCGCATAGAGCTGCTCGATGGCGCGCTGGCGGTCGAGGTTGCCGGCTTCCAGCGCCTGCTGGGTGGCCGTCACGATTTCCGTGAGCTTTTTCAAAACGTAAGCGCCAATGGTAGCGCGCTGCTGCTGAGTCTGCTGTTGGCTCTGGTCGCGGGCCTGCCGGTATTTCCGCGCATCGAACACCCGGCCCTCTCGGCGGGCCTTGATGTGCTGGTAGGCGATGTTCACGCGCTTGAACTTCTCCTCGTAGGCCGGGTCGCCGTCGTGCAAATCGGGGTGGAACTGCCGCGAGAGCGCCAAAAAGGCCTCTCGGACGGCCTCTTCGGAGGCGCCCGCCGGCAGGCCCAGTTCGCGGTAGTGTTCTTGCATACGGAGGTGGTCTGGCGCAACGACACGCCCTTACAAGTTAAGGATTTTCGAGGGGGGATGGTGCCCGTTTTTCAGTGGGTGCGACTGGTGCCCTATTGAGAATGAGCAATGTGTCCAGAAAGTGTAAATTTAAAAAATGGAGTTGCGAACGGGCTTTAAATCAAACCCACTGGTCGTCTTGACCATTGCGGCCGTCGTTTTGGTGGCGGCCATCGTTTTGGTTTCCAATACCCTGCCTTCTGCTGACCAAAGCACCTACCGTTTCGACCCCTCCAACCCGCAGCCGCCACCGCCGGGCGAGCCGCTGGATCCGACGCAGCAGCGCGAAATCGAAACTTACGTCTGGCAAGAATTAGAGGCGATTCGGGCCAAATACGGCTACCACAGCGGAGGGGTGGAAACTTTCGCAGAAATCATGGATCTGTACAGCTACGAGCCGTTTTTGCGACTGGGCACGAACGTGCGCATGCAGATCAACTCGGGCGCTGGCAACCGCTTGCGGCGTCTGGGTGGCGAGCGCTTCGCCGCGATTTTCTACGAGCGCGGACTACAGGGCGCGCTTGCGACACGGCCGCTCGATACGCTCTCCGTGTATCTGTTCGCCACTGAAACCGGGCATTCTGCCTACCGCTTGAAGCGATACGATGAAGCGCTTAAAAAGTACACCGAAATCTACAGCTATGCGAAAGACTGGAACCAGCTGTACGCGGCCAGTGCCCTGAACAACATTGGCTTGGCGTATCTGAAGATGGGTAAGCGCGACAGTGCTCAGGCGTACTTCGAGCGCGCGTTAGTGGGCCTCGATCGCCTGCCTGAGCCAGAGCGGGGTGTCTGGTATGACGACCTCGCGTATGCCATCACCGACAACCTGGGCCTGATCGAGTGGGAGAGTGGACACTACGATGCGGCGCTGCGCTACTTTGAGTCCAATATCAATGCCGTGGACACCACCGCCGACGACGGCTACTTTTTGCACCGCCATGCCCAGGCGCTGTAACGCATCGCTTGCGTAAAACTCGAAACGAATGAGTTTCAGACTGCCAACCGGCTAATTACCCAAGTTGAAGCCTATATCCCTCGCGTTAAGCCCCAGCATAAGCGCACTTTTCAACGGCGCGTGAGCGAGTTTGAACTGCGAAGCACGCTGTCCAGGTCTGGCAACGCAAACGGCCTTGAGTCGCTAGACAACTACATAGCCCTGCGCGATACACTGAATATCGAGCTTCAATCTGCGCTCGATAACGTCTATGGGCTGCATCGGAGGGTGAAAGAACAAGAACTGGAGCAATCCAGCCGTCTTCGTGCCATTGCCAACGCCCAACGTCGGGAGGCCGTGAACAAGCAGCGGCTGACGGTCACGGTCTTCGTGCTAATCGCAGTGGTGCTTCTGACAGGAGGTGGCGCGGCGTACTACATCCGCAGCCAGCGCCTGCAGTCCGAACGCGAGCTCTTGGCCGCCAAAGCCGAGCAGGACCGCCTTGAGCGCGCGAACATCCAGCTGCAGCTGGATGCACGCGAGAAAGACCTGCAATCGGCGGCGGAGTATTTCTCGCTGCAAGAGCGGCTGACGGACTCGTTTCTGGGGAAGCTCGAAAAGTTGCGCGCGCTCGAAACACCCACCCAGCAGTGCGAGGAACTGCAGTCGATCATGCTGGAGCTGAAGGCCTTGAAGCCCACCGAAGAAAAAACCCAGGAGCTGGCCACGCAGCTCAACGCCGCCAACACAGAGTTTTACGATCAGCTGCGCGAGCGCTATTCCGGGCTGTCGGAAAAAGACATCGAACTTTGCGGGCTCATCCGGCTGGGGCTGGAGGCCAAAGAGCAGGCGCTGATGCGCGGCATTTCGGAGGTTGGCATCCGAAAAGCGCGCTATCGACTGGCCAAAAGACTGAAGTTAGAGGATGGTTCTGAGCTCGATTCGTTCCTTCGAGAGCTTTAAGGCGCGATAATATACCAAAATTAAAGCCTTGATAAACAAGCACTTGCGAGGGTTGTCTAGCATTTGTCTACCTAAGAAATTGGGTGGGGTATTGGTTTTCTCGTCAGATTGCTAGGGCAGTTTAATTCTTACTAACTCCCCATCGCAATGAGACATCGATTCTCCCCCTGGCACCTGCTCTTTTCGGTGCTGACTTTCGTCATCCCTTTTTCCGGCTTCGCCCAAAACGTAGGTATTGGTACGGCCGCACCCGATTCGAGGCTACATGTCGTAGACATCGTTAGTGCCAATAGCGCCATCATGTTAGAGAACACCCACCTGGCTGCAGGTATGGAATTCGAAGGCCAGGGTGCCCCCAATGGTGAAGGCATTTTTCAAATTGGCGTGCACACGGCAAGGGGCATCACGGAGCGTGGCACAAACCCGCATGCGGCATGGATGCGTATTGACACCCGACCTACCACAGAGTCTTTTGGCTGGTGGTGGGAAAGCGCCGGCAGCAACAGTGAAGATTTGCTCATGACTTTACTACCCACAGGTCAACTTGGCATCGGTACCTCAGGCCCAACCCAAAGACTGGATGTCGACGGCTAAATCCGTATGCGCTCTGGTGCCACGAATGGTTATATCCTCGTTGGCGATGCCAATGGTGTGATGACCTGGACGGACCCCACGACCATTACCACTGCCGGTGGTGCAGATGCCGACTGGACGATCACAGGCCCCGATCTACAAAGCACGCCCACTGGCAACGTGGGTATCGGCATGGCGGCCGGTACACACAAACTCGAAGTGGCTGGTAACACCTTAACCCGTGGTGTTGACCCATTTACCGCTACTGGTCAACAGGCCATCGCCTATCTTGGCGACCTCAACCACGGTATTCGTTCTGAGCATACGGATGGCGTTACGCTTTTCACGCGCTCAATTACAGACGGTGTCAAACTTGAAGAGCTAACTGGCCACGTCGGCCTCGGAGTGCCTGACCCGCTAAGCCGTCTGCAACTCTCCAACAACATCGCTACATTCCCTATCGACGATTACAACGAATACCAAATATTGATATACGAAACTGGAACTGTAGGTAGAAGCTACGGTATGGGTGTTTTTGGGAACTCCATGTGGTTTAACTCCGACGATGCCTATCGCTTTATTTCAGACGGCGTTAACGAGAACATGACGATTCTTGGGAACGGCAATGTGGGTATTGGCGAAGACGCGCCAACCAACGCTCTTGATTTAGGATATGCCGACCGTGGAATAACCGTTCGAGCGGGTAACGACATTACCAATTTTGGCCGCAACCAGTTATTGTTTGGTTGGGACGGTTCAACTGATTATCGCCATGCGATCAAAACGCGACATGGGTTCCTAGTTGATCAAAACGCGATCGACTTCTACCTCTGGAACTTCGGCGTGGATAATCCGGGTGATGTCGGTACCCAACACGTGATGTCACTTGAAGACGGTCAGGTGGGTATTGCCGGTGTTACAGACCCCACTCAGACCCTAGACATTGACGGCAGTGTTCTACTCCGCTCTGGCAATACCGGTGCTGCTTTTACAAGCAACCAAATCTTGCTAGGCTTTCAAAGTGGAACTAATTTCAAACATGCGATCAAAAGTCGACACAACTCTGCAGCGCAGAACGAGAATGCAATTGACTTCTATGTCTGGCATCAAGGTACGGATCTCAATGGCGACGTCGGCACACTGCACAACATGTCACTCAACGGCGGCCGTGTAGGTATTGCTGGTGTCACAGACCCCACAAACGAATTAGACGTAGACGGTCAAATCCGTATGCGCACTGGCGCTACGAATGGTTATATCCTCGTTGGCGATGCCAATGGCGTGATGACATGGACAGATCCGAGCACAGTCTTGGGAGGTGGCGATGGCGACTGGACGATCAATGGCAACGATCAATACAGCGCCGTGACCGGCAATGTGGGTATTGGCACAACCACCCCCACTGCCAAACTGCAAATTGGCAACAATTCTGCCACGTTACCGATTGACAATTACACGGAATACCAGGTTTTACTTTACCAAAACGGAATCAACCCTGAAAATGGATACGGCTTTGGGGTTTCGCCGAGCACACTTTGGTATAACTCTGACGCCGCGCACCGGTTCTTGACCGATGGCGATACAGAAAACTTCACGATTTTGGCCAACGGCAATGTGGGTATCGGCGATGTCACACCGGACCACAAACTGGATGTGGTTGGCAATGGCCTGATCGAGGGCACGCAAGGTTTTAATTTAATTAATGAAACTGCTACTCTATTCCTTGGCGATAACAACCATGGCATCAGCAGCACCTTTGACGCTGGTGTCAAACTGTTCACCAGTGGTGTTACAGACGGTATTGTGCTACGTGAAACCAGCGGCTTCGTTGGCCTCAATGAGCCAGATCCGCGTAGCCCTCTGCATATGATTAATAACGTCGCAACATTGCCTGTCGATAACTTTGACGAATACCAGCTATTGTTATTTGAAGGCGCTGATGCCGAGTCTAGCTATGGTCTTGGAATTGCTTCCGGCGCACTGTGGTTCAACACAAATGATGATATGCGCTTCCTGAATGATGGCGTGAACGAGAACATGACGATTCTTGCGAACGGTAATGTGGGTATGGGTGAAACTACACCCAACGCAAGATTGCACCTGCTAGATGACGTGACCGCAAACACGGCTCTTTTACTTGAAAACACCAACGTTGTTGGGGGGATCGAACTCGAAACCCAAGGTTTGTCACCTGGCGAGGGCATTTTGAATATAGGCCTACACACTGACCGGGGTATACCACAGAAAGGTACTAATCCGCCCGGTGGCTGGATGCGCGTCGATACTCGAGGCACTGGTGGCATTGGCTTTTTCTGGAAAGCAGCTGGTACAGGCACTGAAACAGAGATCGTCACCATGATTTCAAATGGCCGTGTTGGCATAGGTACGCCGAACCCAGATGCGCCTTTGGATGTGCGCAATTCTGTGACTTCCACTGAGACTTACTCGTTCTTGAACGGTGGAGGTACTGGAGGACCGGGTACTTTTACTAACGACTACAGCATACGTGCATCAAATGCAGTGCTGGCGAGCGAGTTCAACGCCTTCTCGGATATTCGCATCAAGAACATCAACAGCCGTGTGTCTGCAGAAGACGCCCTGAACACCATCATGGCGCTGCGCCCAACGCATTACAGCTACATCGACAGCATCCAGAATGGCACGCGCCAGAAAACTGGCTTCATCGCCCAGGAGGTGAAGGCCGTGGTGCCCGAGGCCGTCACCGATAACCAACAGCGCTTCATCCCCGACGTGTATGCGTTGGCTAATGAGGTGAGCTACAACGAAACTTCAGGACAGCTGACCGTTCGCCTGCCCCGCGCGCATCAATTGCTTGCCGGCGACAGTATCAAATGCATCACCCCAGGCGGCGAGGCTACGGCCATCGTGGCTGCGGTGGGCGATGATAACACACTGATGCTCGACAACTGGGCGGGCGGCTCGGCTGCTGATAAACTCGAATCGCTGTTCGTGTTCGGCAAATGGGTGACGGACTTCCACACCGTGGACTACGACCACCTGTACACGCTGGGCATCGGCGCCATCCAGTCGCTGCAGCAGCAGCTGGCTGAAACCAATGACAAGCTTGAGGCAGAACACCGACTGAACAAAGATCAAGAGTCGCGTATACAGCGCCTCTAAAAGATGATGGGCGAGCGTGCCGAACGATAAGTGTTAATCGTCCACACCAATCAGGGAAGAAGGGAAAGCAATAGCTACGCTGAAAAAGGGAGAATCGGCGTGAGCTGTTCAAAGGGGTCGCAATTGCGGCCCCTTTTTTTGCGTGTGTGCGAATCCGTAACTTGCACGCATGCTCTCCGATGACATCCGCCAGCAGGTGCGCCGCCTGGAGGTACTGGCGCGCCGCCGCGTGACCACCACCCTCGCGGGCGCGTATCAGTCGAAGTTTCGCGGCACGGGCCTCGAGCTCGACCGTCTGCGGCTCTATCAGCCCGGGGACGACGTGCGCACCATCGACTGGAAGACCACCGCGCGGATGAACACGCCATTCTTGAAGATTTTTCAGGAAGAGCGCGAGCAGATCCTGCTCGTGGTGCTCGACGTATCCGACTCCGAGCAGTTCGGGCCCGGCACGCGCTCGAAACGCGAAGTCGCGTTCGAACTGGCGGCGCTGTTCGGCCACCTGGCGCTCGTGACGGGCGATCGCTTTGGGTTGGTGACCTTCGCGAGTGACATTGAAGTCTACCACCGCCCGGCGAAGGGCCGCGCCAAGCTGCAGCACGCGCTCTACCAAGCGCTGGAGGCCACCGGCGACCGTCAGCAGACCAACCTGGAGGCCGCCCTCGCCCAAGTGCTGCACACCCAGCAGCAGCGCGCCAACGTGATCATCCTCAGCGATTTTTACGCCGACAACTACCGCGGGCCGCTCAAAACGCTCGCCCGCAAACACGACG
>CAZTEZ010000012.1:0-19291 GCA_964611815.1 uncultured Bacteroidia bacterium
ATGGGCCAGCACCTTAGCTGTTTGAGGCCAATCTGCAACATAATGCCGCAGTTGCTGGACGTTCGGGAAGTGCAGTATCAGCGGGTCGAACTTCGGGCGCTGCTTCACCGCGAAAATCTCCGCCAGGGTTTCCGGACGATCAGCGCGCCCGGCGAGGCCGTAAACCGTTTCGGTCGGCAGCCCAACGAGCTGCCCAGCCTCCAGCAGTTCTGCTGCACGCGAGATATCCGTGCCGATTTCGGCCATCACTCGCCGCCCTTTTTGTGGCGCTTGTTGTAGACCTTCAGCCCTTCGCGCAGGAAGCTCATGTACTCGTCGACGTCCGGCGTGTAGCCCACGGGGTCGTTCAGCTTCGATGCCTTGAGGTTATCGACATGCGGGTCAGAGAGCACGTAGAGCGGCTGCGTGAGCTGGCCGAAGTGCTTGATTTCCAGGTAGCGCCACTTGTCGCCGCGGGTTTCAAGCTCATCACCTTCGGGGGTTGTGATGGGCTCGAGCAGTGGCCGCGGGTCGTCGGCGTAAAGTGAGACCATCACGAACTCGCCACCGAGTAGGTCCATCACTTCGGTCTTGGGCCACACGCGCTGCTCCATTTCGCGGCAGTTCACACAGGTGATGCCCGTGAAGTCAATGAACAGCGGCTTGTTTTGCTTTTTAGCATAAGCTCTGGCCTCGTCCAGGTCATAAAACGCGCAGTAGCCGAGCGGCGTTTCTTCCGCATAGTCTTCGGCGTAGAGGCGATCCATATCGCAGATATCGCCACCGGTTTCGCCACTGGCTAGTACATTGAACTGGTCCTCAGCTAGGTGCACACCCATCGAGCGCTGCGGTGGCGGCAGGAAGCCCGACAGCCCGGAGAGTGGCTGCCCAAACATGCCCGGCAGCAGATACACCGCAAACGAGAGTGATAGCAGCGCAATCAGCATACGTGGTACACTTAGCTTTTCGAGTGGCATCGTATCGTGCGGCAGGCGGAATTTGCCCAGCAGATACAGCGCCAGCAGAATGAAGATCGTGATCCAAATCGCGAGGTAGATGTCGCGCGTGAGCCAGCCCCAGTGCCAGATCTGGTCGGCGATCAGCAGGAATTTCAGCGCGAACGCCAGCTCCAGAAAACCGAGCGTGACCTTCACGCTGTTGAGCCAGCCGCCAGATTTGGGCATCGAATTCATCATTCCCGGGAAGAGTGCGAACAGCCCGAACGGCAAACCAAAGCCCAGCGAAAAGCCGAGCATCATGACCGTCGGTGCCAGACGGTCGAAAAACGTGGCATCGGGGCAGGCACCTGCACTCGACGCGCCCACCAAGGCGGTGCCGATGATGGGGCCGGTGCACGAGAAAGAGGCGATGACGAGCGTCATGGCCATGAAAAAGATACCGAGGATGCCGCCGCGCTCGCTCATTTTGTCCATTTTGGTCGACCAGCTACTGGGCAGTTCGATCTCGAACCAGCCGAAAAAGGCCAGCGCGAAAATGAACAGCAGTGCAAAGAACACCATGTTCACCCACGGGTTGATCGAAATGAGGTAGGGGACTTGCGGGCCGAGGAGCACCGTGATGAGCGTGCCGATGCCGGTGAACAGCACGACGATGGACAGCGTGTAAATGAACGCGTTAACGATGCCCTGCTGGCGCGTTTTGCTTTGTTTCGTGAAAAATGAAACCGTCATCGGGATGAGCGGGAACACGCAGGGTGTGACCAGCGCGACGATGCCACCACCGAGTGCCAGGAAGAAATACGCCCACAGGTTGACGTCCGTTTCGCAGTCGCTATCGGCGGCGCCAGCAGCTAGCGCAGCCTCTTCAGCAATGCCATCGTTGTCTGGGTCGGCGCTGTCAGGCCTTTTTTTTTCAGCGGCTGCTTCGTCCTCAGCGTCTGCTTCCTCGTCGTCTGCTGCTTCGTCATCCTCACCGTCGTCGGCAGACACCAGCGCCTCGTCGTCAGTAGTCGCTGTGGCATCGCCACTGCCGGCGGTTTTGGCCGTCAGCTTTTCGTCGAACTTGAACTTGTCGAACACGCACTGGCTTTCCCGGCAATACTGAAAATCAAGCCGGCCCACCACGCGCAGGTTTTCATCCGTCACTTTCACCTTCTGCACAAAGGTCGCTTTGCCCTTGAAGTAGATGATCTTGCCCTCCATGATCTCATCGTACTCCTCCACCTTTTTGCCCTGGCCGATCAAATCGCCCACCGGCTTAAAGCCTTTGGCATCCTTGAACTCGACCGTGGTTTCGCGAAAGGCACCGTCGGGGGATTTCGGGCCGTAGAGGTGCCAGTCTTCTTTGGGCGTGCCCTCGAAGTGCAGCTCAATGACATCGCCGACTTTGTACTCACCGCTGGCGGGCACGGTGTAGAAGCGCCAGGTGGGGAGCGGCACATCCGACTGCTGACCAAGCAGTTGCGCCTGGGCGCGGGGCGACAGACCGAAACTCAGCAAGAGCAAGCACAGAGCGACGAGAGCGTGACGTTGATTCATAGATGCGTGTGGCGGTTGTTGGTGCTAATGCTAAGGCTAACGAACGAAAAGGCGTTCAATTATACGGAAAACACTGCTTAGACGGCGAGCGCGGTTTTTTCGAAGAGTGAAGCGAAAATCTCAGCGCCGTCGGTGTTGGCGACGGCCGGTTCGGCGGCGCGTTCGGGGTGGGGCATAAAGCCGAAGACATTGCGCGTGACGTTGCACACCCCGGCGATGTTCTTGACCGAGCCGTTGGGGTTGGCGGCACTTGTTGCGGTCCCGTTTTCGTCGGTGTAGTAAAACAGAATCTGGTCGTTGTCTTCCAGGCGGCTGAGCGTGTCGGCATCGGCGTAATATTTGCCATCGGCGTGGGCGATGGGCAGCTTGTAGGCACGCGTGGTGTCCAGGCCTTGTGTCAACTTGGTTTCAGTCGTAGCCGGGCGAACGTAGACGTTGTCACAGATGAAATGGCCGATGTCGTTCATCATCAGGGCACCGGGCAGCAGGTTGGCTTCCGTCAGAATTTGAAAGCCGTTGCAGATGCCCACCACGATGCCGCCTTTATCAGCGTGCTTCACGACTTCAGGCATGATGGGCGAGAAGCGCGCGATGGCACCCGCACGCAGGTAGTCGCCGTACGAGAAACCGCCGGGCACGAAAATCACATCGCAACCGTGCAGGTCGGGTGTTTTGTGCCACAGGTGCTCGACCTCCAGCCCCATAATGTCGCGCAGGACGTAGATGAGGTCGTAGTCGCAGTTGCTGCCGGGAAAAGTGATGACACCGGTTTTCATAGACATCAATCGTGAAGCAGTCGGCAAACCGCCGAACTGAAACACAAAAGTACAAAAGAAAGCGGCGAAAAGACGTGCCTCAGCACACGCTCTGGCGCATCGTTCGGTCAGCGGGGCGAGGTGTAGCTCTCTTTGATCTCGCGGGTGAGGTCAATGAGCTCGAGCGCCGCAATAGCGCACTCTTTGCCTTTGTGGCCATGCGACCCACCGGAGCGCTGAATCGCCTGCTCCAGGGTGTTGACCGTCAGTACCCCCAGCACGACCGGAATCTGGTGCTTGATGCTCACGTCCATCAGCCGCTGGGCGACGGCATGGTTGATGTAGTCGTCGTGCTTGGTTTCGCCTTTGATCACGACACCGAAGACGATAATCGCATCGTACAGGTTTTCGCTGGCAAGCAGGTTGGCGATATAGGGCAGCTCGTAGGAGCCGGGCGCGTCGAAGCGCTCGATGCGGTCGACCTCGTACTCGTTCAGCTGCGCGACGCAATCATCGTACAGCTTGCCCGTGATTTCAGGGTGCCATTTGGCGACCACAATCGCGATGCGGTCGGCGCCATGGTCTTCGTCGCCGGTGTAAACGTAGTCGTTGTGTAAGTCGGAAGCCATAGGGCGCACAGGGCGATCAACCGCCGACGTTCACGCGGGCGATGTATTTCTCGATGCTACGGCCCTCGCGGCTGTTGGGGTACTCCGCTTTCACGGATTCATACACCGCCTTGGCCTGGGCTTTGTCGCCTGCTTGCTCGTAGCAACGACCAGCTTCCATCAAGAAGAAGGGCGACGTGAAGCTGTTAGCTTCAATTTCAGCGGCCTTCTTGTAGGCCTCAGCTGCAGCGATCAAATCACCGCGTTGCTCGTGTGCAGCCGCGATAGTTGAATAGTGCGTAGCTTCCAGAATCGAGCCGTTTTCGTCGTAGGCTTCCAGCTGCTCGAGTGCCTGGTCAGGCTGCTTGGCCTCCACAAGCGCAACGCCCGCCATATAGCGCGCGAGGTTGCCGGTCGGCGTGCTGCCATACTCATCCGCAATCTGCACCAAACCGAGGCGGTTGGCGTCGGCGTTAAGGGCTTTTTGCGTGGAGTCGATTTCAAAGTAGCGGAAAGTGGTAGCGGAAGCCGATTGGGCATCCAGCTCCTTTTGCTTTTGTTGCGATCCCCACCAAAAAATACCGGCAATGAGCACCACCACACCGATGAGCGCGCCCGTAATGAGGCGCTTGTTTTTCATCCAGCCTTCGCCGATGGTGGTTTCAATGCGGTCGGTTGTGAAGCCCGTGCCACTCTTGTTGGGCTCGATGGCTTCACCGGTGTTAGACACGCCTTTTTTCTGTTCTACGTCTTTTTTCTCTTCAGCCATAGCCGATACGAATTCGCGGACGCCAAACGGCACCCGACACGAAGCGCAAATCTAATATATTTTTTCCCGACAGTAACTCAACCGCCCAGCTTTTCCGAAATACCGGGCTTCAGCCAGCCTACACATTGCTTAAACAGCCGCATGAGCGCGTCATGTTGTTCGGCACGACCCTGCAAATCATCGTGCAGCGCTTCGGGCAGGCCGAGCTCGGAGTAATAGCGCAATTTGCCGTCCTGGAAATAATAGCGCTGCTGTTCGCGCAGACCTTTTTCCGAGGGGTTGCTACCGGTCACGTAGCTGTCAGATTTTTCAGCAAACACAATTTTGCGGTTGTGCAACACAAACTCTACCTGCGATTCCACCTGTTTGTCGTAGCCACGCATGCCAGCCTCGAAGGTGCGGCGGAAAAGCAGCATCCGCAGCTGGTCGTCAACATAGTAGCCGGTGAGGTAGACCTTGACGTCATCTGCGCCCTCGGTGGTGCTGAGGGTGTGCTTTTTGACGGTCGTCGATGGCTTGGCGAGCTCGAGCTTGGTGGCCATCACCAGCAGGTCGGTACTCTGCACCAGTGCAGGGAGCTCCTGTGCGAGAGTCGAGAGCGGTATCAGCAAGAAAAACAGCAGTCTGCGCATGCGCTCAAGGTAACAGCTGAGTGTCCATTTGATGCTGGAATCGCCAGACAATTGCCCACCCATTGGCCAATGACATCGGCCTGAGTTGCGGAAAAGTCGTGAGTGGTGAACAGAACGCCCTCTCTGGCGCGTATATTTGTCATAGAAACTCGCTATGTGCTGGCCCATCCGCATTTTGCACGCTCTTTATCGAGGGGTGCTTTACCTTCTGACGCTCTACCTCGTGGTGGTGTTTCTGGTTATGCTGGTGCTGCATGTGCCCGCCATCCAGCAAGCGCTGGTGCCTTACGCCGAAAAGGGCCTTTCGAAAGCGCTTGATACGCAGGTCGAGATTGGCACGATCCACCTGAAGCTGTTCGATGTCGTGAAGGTCACCGATTTCACGATGTACGACCAGCACGGGGCCAAGATGTTCGCTGCCAACGAAGTGCGGGTCGGGGTACTGGACATCACGCTGCTGCAGTGGCTCAAGGGCGCTGATGTACCCAAATCAATCGGCGCCAGGTCCGTGACGCTAAAAGAAGGCCTGGTAAACCTGTACGTCGCGAAACAGGATAGTACGCTCAACCTTAACTTTTTGACCGAAACCGAAGACGAAGACTCGACGGCTGGTCCCATCATCGGGTTCGATTTTCCGGAAGTTGTCGTGCAAAACCTCCGGTTCAATTACGTAGACTCTACGCTACAGGACACCGCTCTGGCTGTCGACTCGTTTCAGCTGAACTACAACAACCTCAGCTTCGAGGACATCGACCTGCGCACCGGCTTTTCGCTCGACAAAGCCGGCAAACTGGACGTGAACCTGCGCCACCTGCAGGCCAAAGAGCCCAAAGCCGGGATGAACCTGCGCCACCTGAGCGTGAACCTGAGCGCGTATATGGACTCCACCAAGAACGAACAGCTGCTACCAGAGCGCACCCGTGGGGTGCTGTTCAAGGACTTCCGCCTGAGCCTGAACCGCACGAATGTCAACCTGGACCTCGACATGCGCTCGGAGTACATCAGCACGCTGTTTCTACCCGACCGCAACCGCAAGTTCACCCTGAAGGCCCGCCCCAGCGTGATCGACCCCAAACTCATCACGCTCTTCGCACCAATGGAGCTGCCACCGCTGGACATGATCGGCCTGGAGGGCAACCTCGCGGGAGATTATAAGAACATCGGCAGCAAACGGTTGCAGATTGGCTATGGCGAAAAAACCCAACTGAATATCGATGAAGTCATCGCCACCGATTACACCGATCCCGACAAGCTGTTCGCAAGGCTGGACATCGACCCCAGCTACATCCACATGACCGATATCGCGCCGTTTTTACCCAACGATACGCTAAGACAACAATTGGGCAATCTCGACCACATTGCGCTGAAGGGCAAGGTGGTGGGCGACACAGAAGATATGCTGGCCGATCTGCAGCTGAGTACGGCTGCTGGCGCGGTGAAGACGGAGGTCAAGGTCTTCAACCTCAATGACATGGAGGCGCTCAAATACAAGGGCAAGCTGGCAGCGGTTGACGTGAATATCGACACGGTGCTTGGCAGCAAAATATCGCGCTCGCTGACCACCACGCTCGAATTCGTCGGGCAGGGTATTGACCCGGCCACCATGCGCGCGGACTTCAATCTGCGGCTGTACCCATCGGACCTGGCGGGCTACCAGATCGATTCTGCACGCGGCGATTTGACCTTTAAACAAGGTGAGATCTTGGGCGAACTGAAGGTGACCGACGCGCAGGGCAGTTTCGATGGCAACATCGATGTCATCATCAGCGACACCCTGAACAAGTACCAGGCCTTTGGCGATGTGCAGCGCTTAGACCTGCACCACTACGGCGTTACTGAAGACACGCTGAAACTGAGTACCATTCTGAACGTCAATCTGCAAGGCGACTCGCTGGACGCCCTCACCGGCTATCTACGTGTGTTCGAGACCTACCTCTACCGCTATGCCAGCGCCGACAGTATTTCGGATACGCTCAACATCCAGCAACTGAAACTGAAGGCGACCAACACCTCGGCCACCGAAAAGCGCTACAAGCTGACCAGCAACCTGATTAACGCAGACATTGAAGGCGAGTTTACGTACAGTGCAGCGATTAAACAGATGGGGCAGTTTGCGCAGGAGGTGCAGTTGTATATCCAGAACGACACGGCTTTGATCGACTCGTATTACACCAACAAAGTGAAACTGGATGAGGAAACGGAATTCACGGCCGATTTCAAAATCAAGGATCTCAGCCCGTTGACAGACTTTTTCGACGTCGATCTCTTCATCGCTTCCGGTTCAATGATCAAGACACGCTTTCATTTTGGCGAGAACGAAGACTTTGAGTTGCGGGTGCTGGTCGACACGATGGCCGTCAGTGGCATCGAGCTCGACTCGCTGCGCGGGCGCTACGAATTGCACAAGCCGGGCATGCGCAACACGTTTTTGGGCGATGGGGATTTCCACACCGCCTACATCAAAGTGGCGGAAGGCTTCGCGTTTACGAAGCTCGACCTCGTGCCAGTGTTTGATCACAACGAGATTGACTACACGCTGCACGCCGAGCAGCAGCAGTTCAACAATATCATCGATTTCGACGGGCGCATCACCTTCCGCGACGATGGCCTGATTGGCAATCATCTGGATGCCGACAAAACCAAACTGGTGCTCGAGGGCGAGCCCTGGCGCTTTTCGCCTGGCAATCAGTTGCTGTTTGGGCCAGAGGTGCTCATCATCAACAACCTGACGCTGACGTATGGCGAGCAGAGTCTGGACATCAGTGCCAACATTCACCCGGATACCGCGAAGACGAAAATCACGTCTCTAAACGTCGATATCAATGATTTCCAGTTGGGCTTCATCGACAATTTCCTGCAAGACACGCTCGGCTTGCGTGGCGTCACGAACGCTGATGTGCAAGTAGAGGAGCTCTTCGCGCAACCGCTGGTCTTCGTCGACGGCAAGGTGGACGGCTTCGGCGTCTATGGCTCGGAGTTCGGTCTGCTGCGCCTGAATTCTAACTGGAACAACGAAGAACAGCGGCTCAACCTGACGGTCTCGCTCCTCAGAGACGAGAAGACCCTCTTGGCACTCAGCGGGCTCTACGACCCCGTGAACCCCGAAAACGCACTCGATTTCAAGCTTACAACCAACGACCTGCCGCTGGAGCTCGCCCAGGTGTTCTACGAGGAGTACCTCTATGACGTGGAGGGCAAAATCACGATCAGGCAGCTGACCGTGAAGGGGAGTTTGAGCGACTTACGCATCGACGGCAACATCGAACTCGATCACATCGACTTCGGTGTCAAAGACTTGGGGCAACGCTTCTACATCAATGACGAGATTCACATCGACCGACAGAACATCTATTTCGACCAGGTGAAACTCTGGGACCGCGTGCCGACCGAACAGCAGGAGGGCAGTGCAAAGGGCGCGCATTACGTCACGATTGACGGCACGATTCTGCACGGGGGCTTTACGACTTTCCTGTTCGATCTGGAAATTTTGCAGCCCGACCAACCCGAGCTGTTTATCATCGACAACACGAGTGTGGCTGACGAGTCGCCGTTCTATGGCACGGTGAAATTCGAAAGCATATTCGCCCAGGTGCAGGGCCCGGCAGATGATATGTCGATTTCCGCACAAATCGACATCGCTGACAATTCGGTCGTGAACATCCCGATTTCCAGCTACACCGAAGAGCAGCGGCTCGATTACGTGTATTTCGGCGAGCCGGGCGATACGGCCCTCACGAACAAAATCCGGGAGCGCCTTTCGGCCAGCGGTATCGATCTTGACCTCACCGTGGATGTGGGCGCAGGCACAGAGGTGCGCGTCATTTTCGATGAAAAAGCCGGGGACGTTATCAGCGCCTTCGGCGATGGTCTGATCACAGTTGACGTGGCTGCCAACGGCGATATCCAGATGTTCGGCAACTACGAGATTACGCGCGGTGACTATCTGTTCACATTCCAGAATGTCATCAATAAGAAGTTTAACGTCGTGCCCGGCAGTCGCATCAGTTGGGATGGCGACCCCTACAATGCGCAGCTGGATATTCGCGCGCTTTATCAGCGGCAGGTGGAGCTCAGTTCGCTCGATTCGACGCTCAACGGGACGCTGCCTGTGAATGTCGTGCTGAACATGGAAGGCTCGCTCACCAACTCGCAAATCGCGTTCGCCATTGAGCCGGCACAGGCTTCTGCCTCCGGTAACTACCGCCTGGTGAGTAAGTTGCAGAGCATCAACGCCGACCAACAGGAGCTCAACCGGCAGGTGTTCAGCCTGCTGCTGTTCGGGCAATTTGCACCCATGGGCAGCTTCTTTGGCGGGCAAGCGGCGGCAGGCGTGAGCTCGTCGGTCTCGGAGTTTTTGAGTAACCAGCTGAACAACCTGCTGAGCAAAACGCTGCGCTCGGACGACATTCGCGTGGAGCTGCAAAACCGGCAAGATGTCGTGCAGGTGGGCCTGCGTGTGAATCTATTCGACGACCGCGTGACGATCGAGCGTAACGGCGCGCTGGCCAGCGGTGCCAATCAGGACCTCACCATCGGCAATGTGCAGGTGAAGATTCAGATTTTGCCCACCCGCAAAAACGAGCGCCGCAACCAAAACACCGGCGTGCTCGAGCTCGTGATTTTCAACCGCGAGAGCGTGAGCACCAACCAGGTCGTGGCCTTCAACCGCGGGGTGCGAGTGAGCTATTCCAAGCGCTTCAACACCATCGCTGACTTCTTCAACTTCGCCGACGGCAAAGAACACGCCGAGGCCGATTTCGACCGACCGCCGCCCGGCATGCCCGTCGATGAGCTGGAGATCGAGAACCGCATCGATACCACTTTTACACCCAGCGACGATATCGTTGAGGATGACACCACGCGCAACGACACCGCAGCGCTTGATTCTGCCTACCAACGCGCACTGGAAGAGCAGGATTCTTCGGCAAACGATGGCTCAAACAAGAATACTCAGCCCAAGGAGCAAGCGCCTGAAAACCAGCGTGATGACCAACAGCCAGATGCCGACGCCCGCCCGCCCGAAGAAGACGAGGATACCGATGACTAGCGCCGCGTTTAGCTGCGGTGCTGCGTCAGCATCTGCCGATAATAGTTCAGTTTCTGGATCTTGGCGATCAACTCGCTGGTTGCCTCAGCATCATCACTCGAGAGACCCCGCATTTCCTCTTTCAGCTCTGTCTCGAGCTCGCATACCTTAAAATACTGATAATCGTTTACCGCACGCTTCGCCAGGGCGTTCAGGTCCTGGTCCTCATCCGGCAGCTTGCGGTAGCGCTCCTTGGCGCGGGGGCTCAGGCTGTGCTTTTTCGTTACTAAATCCAGGCAGAACTCCTTTTCATAAGACGAGCACTCGTCCAGGAAGCGCTCCAGCGGGAAGGGCTCGCCCATGCGTAGGTGGGGCTCCAGCGCCTCGAAAATCGCCTTGGCCGGCTCGGTCGTGAGCTCCAGGTCGTTGTCGATGACCGCCTCGAAGTACTCCAGCAAGGGCAGATATTCGCCCGGCTCAAATTCGACAGACGCGTCCGGGTAATTCAGCAGCAGGCGCAGCATTTCGCGTTCGATGGCATCCAAATCCTGAGGCGAGCCCAGCAGTTTGGGCTTGGGCTGCTGCACTGGCAGCGTGCTGCCCTGCATGGGTTGGGGAGCGGCTTGCTGGTCGTTGTCCTGCGCTCGGTATTTCGCCCGCATCTGCTCCTGCCGCTGCACGGTGGCGACAATCCGACTTACCTGCTGCTCAATGAGGTCGCTGGGCAAGTCCATGAGCTTGGCAGCGTGCTGGGCGTAGACGGTGCGCTGGATGGCATCCGGAATATTCGCCAGCGTGTTGGTGATGCGCTCGATCGTGCGGGTGCGGACTTCCGGACTGTCCGGCGATGCGTCACCGGCCGTCGCTGAGATGATGAACTCCAGGAAGCCCAGCGCGTGGGTTTCTTCGAGCTTGCGAAAAGCGGTTTCGCCGTTCTGCTTGATGTAATCGTCGGGGTCTTGCGCATCGGGCAGTAGCAGTACGCGCACTTCGAAGCCCTGCGCCACGGCCAGGTCAATCGAGCGCAAACTCGCCCGTATACCAGCCTCGTCGCCATCAAACAACAACAGCAGACGCTGGGCAAACCGCGAGACCAGCTTCAGGTGCTCGTTGGTCAGCGAGGTGCCACAGGTGGCGATGACGTTCGTCACACCGGCCTGATAAAGGCTGATGACATCGGTGTAGCCCTCCACCAAAATCGCCTCCTTGCGCTCACGGATGGCCATTTTTGCGAAAAAAAGCCCATAGAGCTCCCGGCTTTTGTCATAGAGCGGGGTGTCGCGCGAGTTCAGGTATTTCGGCCCGTGGTCGTCGGACTTCAAGATGCGCCCACCGAAGCCCACCACCGACCCGCTCACGTTGTGAATCGGGAACATCACCCGCGCACGAAACATGTCGTAGATGCGGCCCGTTTTGTCCGAGCGTTTGCTCAGGCTGAGCTGCATCAGGCGGTCGCTCGAAAAGCCGTCCTTTTTGGCGCGGTCGGTGAAGGCCTGCCAGTCGTCGGGCGCATACCCGAGCTGGAATAGGTCGATCGTCTGGTCGCTGAAGCCGCGATCGTGCAGGTAGCTCAGCGCATTGGCCTCGCCCTCGGGGGTTTGGGTGAGCTGTCGCGAAAAGAACCGCTGGGCGTAATCGTTCAGCTTTTGCATCGCTTCCTGCTGCGCACGATCCTGCTGCGGGTTGCCCGGCCCGTCTTCGTACTCCAACTCGATATTGTACTTGCGTGCCAGGTGTTCCAGCGCTTGTACATACGAGTAGCCTTCGATCTCCTTCAGAAAATCGATCAAACTGCCACCGAGTCCACTGCTGAAATCCTTGAAAATGTTTTTCGTGGGCGAAACTGTAAACGAGGGGGTCTTCTCTTGCTTAAACGGCGAGAGGCCGACGTAGTTGGAGCCGCGTTTTTTCAGCTGCACATAATCGCTGACCACCTCCACGATATCGGAGATGGCATAGATGCGATCGATGATGTCTTTGCGAATACGGGGCATGGCCGGGTGGGGTGCTCGAGCGTGTGAAGATACGGCATTCGAGCACTCACAAAATAAAAAAGGCCGACATCAGTATCGTCTGAGTCGGCCCGAAGAATGTGTTTCGCAGTGCATCAGCGCAGGAGCGTGAAGCTGCCCTTGTAGTTGCGTCGGCCAATGGTCAGCGTATAAAGGTAGACACCGGCGGGTGCCTCGTCGCGCGGATCCCAGACCTCGTTGGGGCGGGTGCTCGAGAACCACTGACGGCCGTTGCGACCAAAGACGTGTACCTCATAGTCATCGTTGCCATTGTAGCCGGGCGACCAGGTATCGTTGATCATATCGCCGTTGGGCGTGAAGACGTTCGGGACCTGCACCTCTTGCTCCAAAACGGTATAGGTGCCAATGATGGTATCAGCCGAGCAGCCCGCCGAGTCGATCACGGTCAGGCGCACGGTGTATTCGCCGGCGCGCTCATAGGTGTGCGTAAGGCTCGAGTCGTAGGCCGTGCGGCTGTCGCCAAAGCGCCAGAACCAACTCGCAACACCTTCTCCGGTACTTGTTAGATTCAGCGTGGCGTTGGGCATCAGCAGCGTATCGGGTGCTTCGGGTGTGGCGACGAAATCCAGCTGGGCTCGTGGAGCGACACGCACCGTTTGTTCGGCAACCGCTTCATCATCGCAAGTGCCTTCTGCCACCACCCGCAGGCGCACCGTGTATTCACCGGCGGCCGGGAAGTCGTGCACCGGGTTGGCGGCGTTGCTGGTGTTGCCATCGCCAAAGTCCCAGAAGTAAGCCGCAGCCTCTTGGCTGGTGCTGTAAAACTGTACCTCGCCCTCTTCACAAGTATTCGTGACTGTGAAGTCAAAGCCAGCTTCGGGTTGCGTGAAGACCGTGACCGGGAGGTTGATCGTATCGGTACAGCCGTCGCGCTCTGCGACCAGTTGGTAGACCAGCGATGCGTTCGGGTAGCCGAGCGTGACGCTGTCTGTGGGGTTCAATACCTGGTCGGCGGGCAGCCATTGCAGATTCACCGGCTGTTCGGTGAGTGAGGTCAGCGTGACGGGTTGGCCTTCGCAAACCGCATTGGTGTCTACCTCAGCGAGGGCTTCCACTCCAGCCGCGACGAAAATCTGCGCCGTGTCGCGGGTGGTGCAGCCGTTGTAGACGGCCGTCAGAATATAGTTTTCGGTACTCGGCGGATTCACCGTCGGTTGCAGGACATTAACGTTCGAGATGAAACCGTCATCGGGAGTCCACTCAAAAGTGAACGGCCCGGGCGCAGTCACAGTGGCCGGAATGGTGAACGACTCATCCGGGCAAATGGTGACATCATCTTCGGCGCCCGGAATGACATCCACAACCGGCGCCTCGCGTACCTCGACTTCCAGTGAATCGAAAGTCGGCAGCACACAGTTCTCAGTCTCAACACCGACGAAGAAGGTCGTGGTGGTTTCAGGGAAGGCCAGGGTTGACGGTAGGGTGTCATTTTCGACCAGCTCGGCGGGCGTCCACTGATAGCCCTGGATAGCGCTGGCGGCATTCACGTCTACCTCCAGCAAAATGCCACCACCCGGGCAGACACCCGTGTCGGGGGTGGTGATATTAACATTGGGGCGGGGGAGCACGGTCACGTTCAGCGTGTCTGGCAGGCTTTCGCAGCCATCGCCACTGGTGACGGTGAAATAATATTGTGTCGTGAAGACCGGGCTGAAAGTCGGCTGGTTGGCATTCGGGTCGTCGATACCGTTGAAGGGCGTCCAGTCGAAGCTCCAGTTGGGGCCACCCGTACCTTGTGGGGGCAGGCCAGCCTGCATGGTGTCGCCGATGCAAATGGTGCGGTCAGGACCGGCATTTGCCACAGGGCGCGGGGTGACGAAGACCGTTGTTATAGCATTGGTGTCCAGGCCAGCACCTTCGCTGCTGCAGCCCGTCGCGAGGTTCGTGACGATAAGCGAATAATCCGTTGTCGTAGCGGGCTGGGCGAACGTATTCAGATCCGTGGGGTCGGTCAGGCCGGTCGTGGGCAGCCATTGGTAGCTGAAATTGCCACCGGCGGCATTCAGTACGCTACCCTGCAAATTAACACCGGGCAAGCCTTCACAGAAACTCTGGTCGGGGCCCGCATTGGCCAAAGGCAGCGGGTTGACGACATAATTCACCTGCACAGGATCGGACTGGCAGCCATTGGAGTCCGTAACAATAAGCGTATACAACGTAGTGTCGCTGGGGTTGGCGGTGGGGCTCAGTAGGGTGCTGTTGTTCAAGCCGGTGGCGGGGGTCCAGTTGTAAGCCAGTGCGCCGACACCACCACTGGCAGAGGCCTGAATCTGCCTCGGCTGTCCTTCGCAAGCCACAATCGTGTTGCTGGCAACTGTGGCAAGTGGGCGGGGCAGCACGTTCACCCGAACAGTATCGGGCGCAGAGACACAGCGACCGCACTCGAGTTGCACGACATAATCGGTCGTTGTTGCGGGCGAAACCAGCGGATTGGGGATGTTCGGCAGACCGCCCGGTGACAGCCAGCGGAACTCGCAGTTTGTGGCGCTGAAGATGGCCGTTGCGTTCAGTTGTGTGGGTTGCTGCCCGCAAACGGTTACGTCGCTACCGGCATTGACGATGGGCTGCTGAATGGCACGGATGTCGCGCTGGAAGGTGTCGATGCAGCCGAAGGTGCTTGTTGTGAGAACGATACGCTTGATGCCAGGCGTTGCCCAGGTGACCTCGTAAGGCGCAAACTGGCTGCCGGAGCTCGTGCCGTTGCCGCCATCAAAATCCCAGGTGAAATTGTCGGTCGCCAAAAACGTGCCGTTAAACCCGATGGTGTCGATGGCACCAGTACAAACCGTATCGGGCGCCACAATAGAGCCGTCCGGCGTTTCCACCACGTTCATCGTCACCTGGAAGGTGTCGCGACCACATTGCTCATTGAAGGGAACGATGTCGTAAGTGGTGGTCACTGAGGGCGAAAGCGTGCGTACTGACGCTTCAACGGAATCCACCAGCCACAGAAAACGCTGGGCACCAGCGAGGAAAATCGTACCGGCCGTGTCGGGGCAAATGTTCAAATCGCCCACCGCAGAGAAGTTAGGCGTAGAGATCAGATCAATGCTGATGGTGTCCGAGTTCGAGAAGCAGTTGTTGTTGAACACCCGAGCTGTGTAAGTGCGAGGCGCCGTTACAGTTGCGACGGGGTTCGGCAGTGAGGCATCGTTCAGGCCAACGTTAGGCAGCCAGGCGATGCGTGCGTTGGGCCCGCCGGTGATATCGGCATTTAGCTGAATGACCGGGTCGTAGGCGCACACACTGGTATCTGGGCCCAAGTCGAGGGCAAGCGTGTCAACGATCTGGAAAGTGATATCTATAGCCGTATTTACTGAGTCACCACAGAGGTCGACAATCCCGCCGTTGTACGTAATCGTGTAGTCGACACCTATCGACGTGATGCCCTGTGTCAGCAGCATCTCCAGCGTATCGCCGCCAACTTCGCCACCCAGACAGCTGCTCGATTGCAACGCCTGAACGGGCAAGGTGTTGCCCGAGGTGTCCGTCAGCGTGAAATCACCGACATCAATCGAACTGCAATCCACGCGTTGGTTGAGCACAAACTCCACAACGTTGTCGCCACAAGTGGCCGGGCTAACCGCGATGATGTCTAGCGTGGGAGGTGCATCGAGCGTAAAGTCTAACGTGTCAGCTACACCATTAGCACCGCAAGGGGTGATCTGGCTGCCATTCACGATCAGCTCACCCGGACCAACGCCTTGCAAAGGTGCGTTGAGCGTCAGCGTGTAAACCGGGCTGTGCCCGTCGGTAGGGTCAACTGTGCAAGCCGCACTCTCTAGGCCAACGCCGAAAAGGGTGTCGGTAGCAGTCACGACCTGGAAATCATTTGGGTCCAGACTGCCACAGGCGACGTTTTTCGTGAAGCGAACGTCCACCTCCAAATCGCCGCACTCCGGATTGTCCACGAAGCCATCGAGAGCAGCCGGAACAGTGCCGGGGTCAACATCCAGCGGCGAAACATTGATCGTGTAGTTGTTGAAAGAGCTGTCGGGGTTGCTGACGTAAATCAGGTAGTCGGTGCCGTAGGTTGGGAAAATCGTGTTGTTTTCGGGCGGGTCAAACGGACCACCTGTAGTCTGTGTGTTCGCACCGGTGGCGCCAGTGATGCCCGGCGTTTCCGAAAAGTTGCAACTGATTTGCGCGCTAGTGTTGCTCAGAACTTCATCGCACGCGAAACTGCCTTGCTCGTAGATCACGAAATCGAAGTTGTCAGTAAGGTCGTCCGGGATAATCGTCACTGCAACGGGCGTGGCCGGTGCAGGACTGCCAGCCGTATCGATACTGAACACATACCAGTAGCCATTCTCTTCGCCATTGAACAGGCAGCTGGTCGCCGGGTTAATCTCCAGGGTGTCCACCCCTTCGCCTAAGCTGGGTGCCGATTGGGTGAAGCTGTTCCCACAAATCGGGATAGCGTTGATGCAATCTTTTCCGGGCGTTTGGGCAAACGCCGAAGCGACTGCCAATAGCAGACCCGGCAAGATGAGCAGGCAGAGACGGAGTACAGTGGGGCGAAACAACAAGACTGACACAGATTTAACTCTCAAAACTAAGGCTTATCTCGCGGATTATCCAGCCGTTGGCAGTTGGCGGCCGCTGAGAACGCTTGAATTGCCCAAAAAGCCCTGCCAACGGCAGAAACAAAGCTGGCATTTTCTGCAGGCAAGCAGCCATCGCAGGGTGCTCCAAAATTGCACCTGCATCGGCGCTTGCATACATCACGATGCTCAGGCTTCGGCTTCGAAACGGTTGAGCAGCGCTTGCTCGTGCTCGCTGATATTGTTGTCAGCAAACGCAATCTCGCGCAACACAGAAACCACTCTGTCTTTCAAACGCGTCAATTCACCTTTATCTAGGGTAAAATGCGACATGGCTTTTTGGTAGGCGACTTCGGCATCCAGTTTATTGTCAACACTCGACTCAAAAGTAGCCAATGCACGGGTGCCCGTCGTTTGCATGGTGTCGTGGCCAAAGGCGTTCAGCAACTTGCGACCATAGGAGTTCACCTCTTCCATGTCGACCACTTGGTCAGAATTCGCGAGTGAGTAGGCCAGGTAGCCCAGGCCGGCGTAGAAATCTCGAGAAGCTTTCATCAGCAGTTTTTCAGATTTGGTTTACCGCAAATTACGGAATTCCACGGGCACCGACAGCCGATAGCGCCGACTTCCGTATGTTTGTGTCGTGATTCGTGCATTCTTCATCGCTTTTTCGGCCGCCATACTGCTCTTTGGCTGCAACGGGTGGGACGACGACCTCTCGTATTACCCCGATTTGCAACCGCGTGCGCTGGTGTTGTTGCAGGACACCGCCGTGACCGATTCGCAGGCCTACACGCTTGCCGTAGTCAACAACGCCACCGAAACCGGCTTCAGAACCCTGAGCAACTTGGAGGGGCTGACCGTACCCTCCAGTATTGTGGCCGTCGACGGGCAAAGCTTCTGGAACCTCCGGCAGGGCGGCAGCCTTCAGCGGTTCAACTTCCCGGACGAACTAGCCGACCAGTCCATTGCGCTCAGCAGTGGTGAGACGGGGGCCTTGGCCATCGGGCGGCGCTGGCTGTGTGTGGCGATCAACAAAAGCGATGACCGCAGCGTGCTGCATATTGTCAAGCGCGACAAGGTGGAGGACAATATGAGCCAGGAACTACCCGACCGCATTTTCGCGATGCTGGCCAACCGCGACGAATTTTACCTCTATGGCCAGGACACGATGTACGTCATCGACGAAAACGCCAAGACCGTCATCGGCCGCAGCGGCTATCCGCAAACTGCCCTCCGAGTCGTGGGCGAGCCCTCGATTGGTGCAGGGGTAAGCATCCGGGCTGGGTTGCAGCTCCAGGACAGCTCCTTTTTGCGAGTGTTTTATGATACAAATGCCCGAACGTTCGATCAGCGTCCTTTGGCTAACAACAGCTCAGATGCCGTTACACAAACACTATCGCCCTACCTGGAGGCTTCTTACGAAACCGAGTTCCTCGGTAGCGTGCAGTACTTCGCGAACGGCGATATTGTACTTAGAGCACCCACTAACGGTACCCGTTACACCGATGTCGTTGAGGGCGAATTTGTGTGTCTCGACTTCCTGCGCAGCATCGCCTACTATCACACCCGCACAGATACCAGCGGGCATTTATTCATCGACGACCTGAAAACGCCGGATGGCGCCATCGCCGATTTCGAGCTGCCCGAGCACCACGTCCCCCTGCGTGTCCTGCCCGTCGGCAATTGATTGCACGCAGATTGAGCGCTCTTGCACAGCCTTTGCAGCGCTTGGGCCGATTGGTCGTAAAAAAGCCGTAACTTTAGGCCAACCTTACACGCTATTACACCGCATGGCAGATACCTCTGATATCCGCAACGGATTGATGATCCGCTTTAAGAACGACATTTTCACCGTCGTTGAATTTTTGCACGTGAAGCCCGGCAAGGGCGGCGCATTTGTACGCACCAAGCTCAAAAGCATGAGCACCGGCCAGGTTCTGGAGCACACGTTTAAGTCTGGCGAGAAGCTCGACCAGGTGCGTGTGGAGCGCCGGGGGTATCAGTACCTCTACAACGAGGGCAACCTCTATCATTTCATGAACTCCGAGACTTTCGAGCAAATCCCGGTGGAGGCGCATCAGATTGAGAACAAGGAGTTTCTGCAAGAAAATGCCCAATGCGAGCTGCTCTTCGATGCCGATAACGAGGCCATTCTTTCTGTCGATCTGCCCAACTTCGTTGAAGTTGAAGTGACTTACACCGAGCCCGGCATTAAAGGCGATACGGTTTCGAACACCACCAAGCCCGCCAAGATTGACACAGGAGGCGAAATCAAAGTCCCGCTCTTTATCGACATAGGCGACCGCGTGAAAGTCGACACCCGCACCGGCGAGTACGTCGAGCGGATTAAATAACCCCTGATAGACGCTGACTGCCATTATCTGTTTATCTTCCAGCCAATCGCTCTGTTAACGACGCTTGGCGACCCCAACCCGCACACTCCT
>CAZTEZ010000013.1:0-18700 GCA_964611815.1 uncultured Bacteroidia bacterium
TGGATGCCAGTTTCGATGGTGATGGTCTTGCGTGCGCCCCACTTGAGGCCGGCCAGCGTCGCCAGCGCGAGCCCCAAAACGAACGCCAGACCGTTGTGCAACACCACCAATCCGGCCACGTCCCAGATGCGCTCGGCGAACACTTCCCGGTTTTTATACACGGCGATGATCACGATGGCTGAAAAAATGACGATGGACAGCACCTTGAACACCGGGCGCGACTTTTGCGCCAGCTTTGGCAGGTAGTGCGCAAAGAGCATCCCGAGCGTCACGGGCAGCCCGATAATCAGCGCCCCGATTTTCAGCATGCCCACAAAGGGCAGTGTTAATTCGGAGGCTTGACCCGAAAGATAGAGCTCGCTCCAAAGCTCGAAGTTGAGCGGGGTGATGACGGCCGCAAACAGCGTTACGACCGTCGTGAGGCCGATGGACAGGGCCACATTGGCCCCGGCCGTATGGCTGAAATAGTTCGAGACGTTGCCGCCCGGGCAGGCCGCCACCAGCATCATGCCCAGCGCGATGTAGAGCGGGGGTTGCCAGAGGAAGATGATCAGCAGCGTCAGCGCCGGAAGGGCGATCAGTTGCGAGAACAAACCCACGGCCAGCGGCCAGGGTTTGCGTACCAGCTCGCGAAAGTGCGAGAGTTTCAGATCGAGCGCAATGCCAAACAGGATGAAGCCCAGGCTGAGGTTGAGTGCAAAGAGGCTGTCTTCGCTGAACTGGACTTCTGCGAGAAAAAGCGGTGTCATAAGCGTTGATGCTGATGAGCTTACGCCCAGGCAACCATGATGTCGCGCGCACCGCTATATGGCAGGCGACCGTGAGACGTACTGTTGTTGTCTATGAGCAGCACATCGCCACGCTGCCAGGGCTCGATGCGCAGGTGCTTCCAAATCAGGCCCTGAATATGCTCCACCACGCGCTTCGGGATTTCGCCACCGTCGCCGTACTGCACGTGCATCGGCAGGTCCATGGGGGCCACGCGCTTGCGTTTGATGCCCGTCAGCAAATGCACCACGCCGTTCACCAGGTAGTTGCGCAGGCCTTTGTCGTGGTTGATGATGTGCTCGTACTCGATTTCGGCCGCGTCGCGGTGGAAGACTTGCAGGTGGTTGAACCACACCTCCTCGCCGGTGTCCGGGTGTGTCTGGAACGCCGGGCGCGGGTTGAGTATGCGTAGTTTACCACCAGGTAGCCATTCAAATTCGGTGTCCTCGGCTTTCAATTTGGCGGTCACTTCTTCGGGGTCAGTGGTGCCAAAGAGCTCATCCCAGCGTTTGAGCTGCCAGAGCGTGAGTTTGTTCTTTTCTTTCAGACTGTTGTAGTTGCGCACGTGGCGCACCCCGCGTTCTTTGAACTCGGCTTTAATTTCTGGGTCCATATCGGCGGCCACCTTGCGGAAGTCACACAGCGGTGTTTCACCGCCTTTCAACGGGGCCAGGTGCCCGAAAAACAGCAGCCGGCTCGGCGGGTTGGGCAAAAAGCTCATCTCGCAGTGCTGCATGATGGGGTAGTGCGGAGGCAGCTCAGATGCCGAGAAGACGTACTCCGTGCCAGCCACCGGGTTGCGCGGCGAGGTGCCCAGGTACTCGTCTTTCAGTTCGGGTGCCAATACTTTGGCCAGCTCCTGAAAGTCTTTGGGCGTGCGCACCGCAAACCCTCGAAAGCGCAGTGCTCCGGCTTCCAACAAGCGCTGTTGCAGCGTATTGTAATGTTGCTCAGCGTAGGCGATGGCTGACGCCAAGGATTTATCGCCCACCTCAACAGGGGTGATCGTGTTGGGCGCGGTGGTGGTTGTTGTGGGTGCGGGTTGTGCCATACCTGAGCGATTTAATTTCTGTAAAAGTTACACAGCGCGCCGGAGTTTAACAAGCCACTTGCTAAAAACAGGACAGCCGGTCGCGAGTGCGACCGGCTGTCAGTAATGGTAATATCAATGCGTATCAGCGCTCGTCAGCTGATCAGTCGCGTACCACGATGCGACTAACACTTCGGCCCTGTTCAGTTTGCAGGCTCACGAGATAGATGCCGGCGCTTAGGTGGCCGATGTTCAGGCGCTCGGTTTGCTCGGCACCGTTGCCTTGCAGGCTGGTTTGCAACAGCTGGCGGCCCGAAAGGTCAGTCAGAACGACGTTCAAGTCGCTGCCCATCGGTGCGCTGTGCTGGATGTTGATCGTGCCAGAAGCGGGATTTGGGAACACCTGCGTTGCAAAGCCGAGCTGGTCTTCGCCAACGCTCAGGCTTGAGTTTTTGGTCACACCATCGGTCGTCGTAACGCAGCTGCCGGGCGTGACGGCCATCAGGCTGTACGTGCCAGACTGGCTGGGGTCGGGTGTGTAGGATTGCCCTGTGGCGCCAGGAATCACGTTACCATCGAGCATCCAGTAGTACTCCACACGGAAATTGCTGAGGTCAGACGCGGAGTTTGAAAGTGTGGTGCCATCGTCGTTGATACCCAGATCGAACTGCGCACACGCCTCACGCGCGGCTGCAATCGCGTTCACCATGCCGTTGCCGTACAGGTTGTCGAATCCGGACGTGCCGAAGTCGATAGCTGTGTTATTCAGAATCTGACGGACCTGCAGACCGCTCAGTGCCGGGTTCACGTTTTTGATGATGAGCGCGACGCCTGTTGCATGTGGCGAAGCGAAAGAAGTGCCGTTCCAGGGGCCGCCTGTGGAAGAGGCGCCGTTATACTTGTCGTCCGGCGTGGTCGAAAGAATCGGGTGGTTGGGCGAGCCGCCAGGTGCCATTATTTCGAGTTCAGAACCAAAATTGCTGTAAGAGGCTTTGAAGAGGTCATCGCCATCGGTGCCCATCGCACCACAGGCTTGCACCCAGGCGTAGGCAGCCGGTCGGCTGACACTGCTGTTGTCGTTGCCAGAAGAGCTGATGGCCAACTGCCCGCCGTCAAACATACCTTTATAAGCGTTTTCGTTGATGGCGCTTTGGCCACCGCCGCCGTAGCTCATGTTGGCGACAAAAATGTAGTCAGAACGCGCCGAAAGTGCATTCACAGCATCAATAATGCCGGCACTGGAAAGGTTGTCGTTCAAATCACCGAGCTTACCGAAGTAGGCCGAGTCGTTGACCATGCCCGCAACGCCGATGCTGTTGTTCAACAGGGCGCTCGAGGTGCCGCCCACGTGGGTGCCGTGGCTGGCATCGGGCGAGTCGGGGCGGGGGTTGGTGTCGTCCATAGCGTGGTCGTAGTATTCGTACCAATTGCCGTGGTCTTCGTGTTCCAAGTCAATGGCGTCGTCTAGCACCGCAAGCCAAGGCACACCGCCGCCGGTGTAGTGGCACCACAGCGAGTCAATGCGAATCGCTTCCGGGCCCCACTGATCGCTGTAAAACTGGTCGTTGGCATCGCAGGCATGGAGTTCATAGACAGGGGTCGGCTCCAGCACTTTAATACCAGTTACTTGTTGCGCGGCTTTGGCGATGGCTGTTACGTCAGAGGGCGTGCAGTCGGTGCAGGCCAACTGCGCCCAGTTATGAATGCGCGGGTAGCGCGATTTGAAGAGCACTTCATTGATGCCATTCTCTTCGAGAAAGGCCGCAACGTTGCTGGAGTTCAGCCCGTACCCATTCTCAAATTCAATGAGGAGCTTGTCAGTTTCGACATTCGACCAGTACTCTGCATCATTCTCAAGCTCGATGGCATACCAATGCAGCTCATAGGAAGCAAGCATCTTTTGGCGTAGTTTTTCGACTTCAGCCATGTCCATTTTGGCTTGCAAGCCGGGCTGCTCTTGCGCTAGCTTAATTTTCGTTTGCAGGTCGACATCCTTCGGTACCAGTGTATGCTTGGCACCCGATTGGCCAAATAGCAGCAACGGCAGCAGGAAAAACGGAATGATTAAAGCGAGTATGATGGTCCTCATAGTGTAAGCGATTACGTGATTGAAATGCGATGAGCGTGCTGAGGCAGGAGCCAAACTCATCACTAAGCTAATTTAACGATTGTTAGCCATTATTTAACGAACAAAGACTGAATTGTATGAACTGAAGGGTGTACGGCGCTTTTGGGGCCAATTTTTGCCGATAAGACTTCTCACGTGTTTTTGGAAGGAAAACTAGTCTGGAGCTTGCTGTGAAAACGCCAATTTTTTGGCGGGTATTCGGGATGCAAAACCTTTAACAAGCACCCTTCGTTCAAAATGGTTTAATGAAATGCCTGAAATCCTAGAAATAATGTAATTAACTAGTGGTTTTACTGGCAATGCTTATATTTGCAGCTAACACTGCAGACAGCGGTGTTTCGGAACTAAACTCCAACCCCGACAACATGTCACAGGTACGTATAAATGCCTTAAACGCCTTAAAGGCGATTGATCCTACTACAGAAGCCAACGGAAAGCTCCGCGAAAACAGCAAAATTTCCGAACTCTACAATCTCAACGTCTTCAGCCAGATTAAGATGCGCGAGCACCTCCCCAAAGAGGTGTACGAAGAAGTGGTTAGTGCGCTACACGATAAAGCGCCTGTGCCTTACCAGGTGGCCAACACCGTGGCCAACGCCATGAAAAGCTGGGCCATTGAACAAGGTGTGACTCACTTTACACACTGGTTTCAGCCGTTGACTTCTAAAACGGCCGAAAAACACGATGCCTTTTACAAGCCTTCGATGGACCCCGAGCTGTTCGGCATCGAGAAACTGACGGGCTGGGAGCTCGTCCAGCGCGAGCCGGATGCCTCGAGCTTCCCCAACGGCGGTCTGCGTAACACGCATATGGCGCGTGGGTACACGATTTGGGACCCATCTTCGCCGGCATTTATCATGGAGAGCGACTACGGCCGCACGCTTTATATCCCGACAGTATTTGTTTCGTACACTGGCGAGTGCCTCGACTACAAGGGCCCGCTGCTGAAGTCTGTCGATAAGCTTGACGGTGCGGTGCGCCGTGTGCTGAAGCTCTTTGGCAAAGAACCCCGTCGTGCAGTCGCTAATCTTGGTTGGGAGCAAGAGTACTTCCTTGTGGATGCCGAGCTCGCCAAGAGCCGCCCCGACCTGCTGCTCAGCGGGCGCACGCTATTTGGTGCGCCGTCGGCAAAAGGACAGGATAAAAGCGACCACTACTTTGGCTCAATCCCCGGCCGGGTGCAGAAGTTCATGCACCACTTCGAGCTGGAAGCCCTGAAGCTGGGTGTGCCCGTGCTGACCCGCCACAATGAGGTCGCCCCAGGCCAATACGAAGTGGCACCGATGTTCGAGGAAGTGAACCAGTCCGTAGACCACAACCTGCTCGTGATGAACGTGATGCAGGAAGTGGCCAACAAGCACAACTTGAAGGTGCTCTTCCACGAGAAGCCCTTCCACGAGCTGAACGGTAGTGGCAAGCACAACAACTGGTCGATCGGCACCAGCGACGGCGAGAACCTGCTGAAGCCTGGCAAAACCCCGAGCCAGAATCTGCAGTTCCTGACATTCTTCATCAGCACGATTAAAGCCATCGATACCTATGGCGACTTGCTGCGCACGTCTATCGCCTCGGCTGGTAATGACCACCGGATGGGCGGCCACGAGGCCCCACCGGCGATCATGTCTGTGTTTACGGGTAGCTACCTCGAAAAAGTGCTGGACGCATTCGAGAAAGACGGCCTGAATGCCAGCGTGCCTTCGCACGATAGTGGCCTGACGCTTGAGATCCCCTTCTTGCCGGAAGCCAAGCTCGACAACACCGACCGCAACCGTACCTCGCCCTTCCCGTTCACGGGCAACAAGTTCGAGTTTCGGGCCGTGGGCTCCAATGCGACTTGTTCAGAGCCTATGTGCGTGATGAACACCATCGTTGCCAAGACGCTCAACGACTTCGCTGAGCGCGTCGAGAAAGCCGGTGGCAATGAAGAGGCCATCGTGAAAGAGCTGCAAAAAGATGCCAAAGCCGCCAAGCGCTCCGTGTTCAACGGCGACGGCTACTCAGAAGAGTGGGCGCAGGAAGCCGAGAACCGCGGCCTGAAAAGCATCATGAACACACCTGATGCGCTCGATTTCTATCTTGAAGAGAAAGTCTTTGAAGTGTTTGAAGGTGTGTTGAGCAAAGAGGAGATTCACGCCCGAGTGAATGTATTTGCCGATAACTACCGCCGTGACATCGAAACTGAGGCGCGTCTGTATCATGACATTGCTACTTCGGCGATCATCCCCGCTGCATTAAAGCAGCAGCAAGATTACCTCGAAACCATCGAGGGCTACGATGATGCCGACGTGGATGCGACGGGCCTGAAAGAGAACGTGAAGGAGATCGCCAAGCACATCGACACGCTCTCGAGCTATTCGCGCAAGGTGCGGAAAGCCCTGAACGACGCCACTGGCGTTGAGGATGAGATTGGCTCTGCCAAGCAGTTCGCCAAAGAAGTCGTCCCGCTCTTCGAGATCATCCGTGAGGCTGCCGACGAACTAGAGTTCCTGGTGGCCGACGGGTACTGGCCGCTGACGAAATACCGCGAGCTGTTGTTCTTGCGCTAAATCGCACTGACTCATAGCCTAGATTAACTTGATGAACCGGGCGCCTTTTTGGGCGCCCGGTTTTTTCATGGAGTGCATTGCATTGCCACCAAAACCCGCTATCTTTGCACTCCGTTGGCGCTAAAACGACAGTACGACGGATGGCGAGATAGCTCAGCTGGTTAGAGCGCAGCACTCATAATGCTGAGGTCGAGGGTTCGAGCCCCTCTCTCGCTACTCACGAAAAAAGCCCACCAATTTGGTGGGCTTTTTTTTTCGATAGATGATCGCGGCTCAAATTACGCCGGCTGGTTCTCAGGCTCTTGCTGTTTAGCGTTTTCGTTCTGAGAGTTATCGCTGTTGTCGTTCTGATTGTCGTTTTGCTTGCCGCGGCCCTTGCCGCCACCTCGGCGACTGCGACGGTGCTGCTTTTTGCCGATAAGTTCGGCAATCACATCGCGGTCGGGCTGTTCGAGCAGTTTGAAGTGCTGGTTGTCGATGACCTCTAGCTGGCCTTTGTCTTGTAGCGCATCCAGCAGCTGACGGTTGCCACGGTTGCCAATCAGGTTGCTGATGGCATGGCCGGTGGTGCTTTTCACCATCTGCGCCAGGCGGCTGTTGGTGTAGCTTTTGTTCAGCTCCAGGTCTTTCTTGATGCGGTTCACGATCATGTTCGCGTACTCCTGGGGCGTGTGCTCCATTTCGGGCTTCGAGGACTTGCGTTTGCTGCCACCGCGATCTTTGCCTTTGTTGCGATCATTACCGCGGTCGTTGTTGCGGTCGTTCTTTTTGCCACGCGAATCGTTGCGCGAGTTATCGCGGCCCCGATTGCTACTGCCACGCCCACCGCGATCGCTACGATCGTTGCTGTCGTCGCGCTTCTGGCCACGTCCGCCCTTGTCGTTGCTGACGCGCTGGCGGCGGTCAAAGATCTTGAGGTCGGTCTCGAAATCCAGGTCGCGAATGTAGTCGGCGGTGCCGATGTAGCTCTCATCGCCACAGATGAAGACCACTTTGCTGTAGCCACCCACAGCGAACAGCTCGTGCATGACGTTGGCGATCAAGTAGTGCGACAGGTATTTTTCGTGTTGCGGTTGTTCTTTAATGTCAAAGGGTTGTTCGTTGACGAGGCGGTCGACGAGGTTTTCGTTGGCCCATTTGCGGACGAACACCCAGACTTTGGGTTGTTTGTATTCGGCGACGAAGCTGAGGTCCTGAACATTTTTGCGGACCTTATCCCAGTCGATCACGACCAGGGTTTTGTCTTCAACAGTTGGCTCGTTTGAGCTTTTGAAGATATCGAAAAGGCTCATTGTGAATTAGATACGTTTTAAACTGCCGCGAATGGCGGTCGGCAAACGCCGGCTCGTTTGCGGGCCATTTCGGCAGAGGTAGAAGAAAATACAGGGGTGGCTCAGCCAGAACAGTTGCGCGGAGCGAACTGAGGATACGTCTGAGTATTGTAGATTGGCCGTTGAGCCCTGCGCCGGATTTGGCGTCCATTGTAGCGGGTACGCTTAGTGTGAGTCAATGTCAGACACTGCAAATATTTCGGAAAACATTTGCCTGCTGAATGGACAGCTTTCAGGCGAAAATACGCAAAATTTTCCACATGCCTATCGTGCCATGGCGTTTGGTGACGGAATATTTGAAACCATGCGTGCCACGCAGGGGCGGATTTGGCAGTTGCGCACTCATTTTGAGCGTCTGAATGCAGGCTGTGCAGCCTTGGGCCTGAATAATCCACTTACTGAAGAAACGCTAATGGAGGCCTGGAAGGTTCTCGCAGCGGCCTTAATCCCGCAAAGGGCTTACCGCTTGCGCCTGAACGTCTGGCGGGCGGGGCGGGGGGCGTATGCGCCTGAAACCGACGATGCGAATTGGCTACTGATAGCGAAGCCGCTGCCGCAGTTCGAGCTCGCCGTTCAGCCTGGTGTGCAGGTGGGGGTGTTGCACGAGCCACTGCTGGCCACGGGGCCGTTTTCGGTGCATAAAACTTTAAATGCCTTGCCATATGTATTGGCGGCCAGGGCTGCGAAGGCGAAAGGCTGGGGGGACGCGCTGCTGCTGAACACCGACGGACGCATCGCTGAAGCTACCAGCAGCAACCTGTTTTATCAACGCGAGGGGCGCTGGTTCACACCGCCGCTGAGCGAGGGGTGCATCGCGGGTGTCAGTCGCAAGGTGTTGCTTGAGCAAATCAAGCTGCCTGGTTTTGAGCCACAAACACGCCCATTGCTTCAGTCCGAACTCCCCAGCGTGCAGCAGCTGTTCCTGACGAATGTCATCCGGGGCGTTGTGCCTGTGCATTCCCTTGCTGAAATTTCGTGGGAAACTTCGCCTACCGATTTACCCAAACAATTGACGCATGCTATAAATAGCACTGATCCACCAATCGTTTAGTTTTTGCGCAGTGCCTCCAATCCAGCACCTGTAGCCTAACCAAGCCCTGATGTCTGCTGCTTCCACCCATGCTACCCCCTTACAACCCAATGCGCTGAGGCGTGCCTGGCTGTGGTGTGTCTCGCGCTGGTGGCGGCTGCCGGTCATCGCTTTGGCGAGCGTGGTCACGTTGCCGGTCGTGCTATCACTTTGGGTGAGCCTGCAGACGGGCAATCAGCTCTATCAACAGCTGGATGATGTGCCCCGCTGCGATGCGGCGCTCGTGCTGGGGACAGCTCGCTACGTTTCGCGCGGCCGGAAAAACCAGTATTTCGTCAATCGCATCAAGTCTGCGGTGCGTTTGTATAAAGCGGGCAAGGTGAAGAAAATCATCGTCAGTGGCGACAACCGCCACCCGTCGTACAACGAACCGCGCGAGATGTACCGTGCGCTGATCGCCCGTGGCGTGCCCGATACCGACATCGTTTGGGATTTCGCAGGCTTTCGCACCTTCGATTCGGTCGTGCGTGCTTATAAGGTCTTTGGCCAGAAGCGGCTGTTGATCGTCTCTCAGGCAGCGCACCTGAAGCGTGCGCTCTTCATCGCCGAGCACCACAGCATGGAGGCCTACGGGTTTACGGCCCAAGACCCGCCAAACGTGAGTCTGTGGATGCACGTCCGCGAACCGCTCGCACGCGTGAAAGCGGTGGCCGACCTCTACATTTTAGATACACAACCCAAACACCTCGGCGAACCGATTTCAATTTTCCAACAACCGGACTAACTTAGGCGCGGTTATTGCAGTGCCATTTCCCAAGTACGCGGTTCTTCATTCCTCCTTAAACTCTGACCTCATACGATTATTCACGCCCTTAAACTTGAAGCTCATGCGTCTGTTTCTGCTGCTTTTTTTGACTCTGCCGTTTGCCGTTTTTGCCGGCAAAAAGGACAGTATCGTCGTCATTCACACCGATTATGGCGACATGACGGTCTACCTCTACCCGGAAACCCCTATCCACCGCGCCAACTTTCTGAAGCTGGCCAGCGAGGGATTCTACGACGAAACGACCTTCCACCGCGTGATCGAAAACTTTATGATTCAGGGGGGCGACCCCAACTCAAAGCCCGGCGGAGAAGGAGTGCCGGGGCAGGGCGGCCCGGGCTACACACTGGAGGCGGAGTTCGTAGCGAAATACCACCACAAGAAGGGCGCAATGGCAGCCGCTCGTCAGGGCGACCAGGTGAACCCCGAGCGCCGGTCGTCGGGCTCCCAGTTTTACATCGTGCAGGGCAATAACTACACCGACGAGCAACTTTCGCAGTTCGAAGCGCGTGGGCTGAAGCTTTCCGATGCTGCAAAAGCGGATTACAAGGAAGTTGGCGGTACCCCCCACTTAGACGGCACATACACCGTCTTTGGCGAAATCATCGACGGCATGGACGTCATTGCCGAGATTGCAGCCGTACAGAAGCGCGGCTCGGCCCCGGTAGAACCGCTGCGCATGACGATGGAGGTAATCGAGATTTCGCCCAAAAAGCTGGAGCGGGAGTACGGCGAGCGCGATTTTTATAAGTACGACTGAGGTCGTCCGGCATTTAAGCTTCACCAGTTTTCGGGGGGCTCAACGCTACATTTAGTCACATCCAAAGCCCAAAAACCAAGCGGCCTTGCCGATAAAAGTGGCACGTTTCCAGCGTGTTTTGACGTTAGATAGCCTAGATTCACGTCATGCCGCTTCAACGTCACTTCTTGCTGTTTGCGATGCTATGCGCGGTACTGCCGCTCTCGATCTGGGCGCAGTCGCCCGACTTTCTGTGGCCGGTGCCGCAGTCGCACGGCATTTCGGGCACGTTCGGCGAGGTGCGCTCCTCGCACATTCACTTTGGGCTCGATATCCGTACGGATGAAGTCATCGGTTACGACATCGTGGCGATTGAAGACGGCTACATCGAAAAAGCCGAGATATCGTACACCAGCTACGGCCGTTCGCTCTACGTGCGCCACCCCAGCGGGCACCTGTCTGTCTATGGCCACCTCTCGCGCTTTTACCCAGAGCTGGAGGCGCATATGTACGCCATTCAGAAGCAGAAGCGGCAGTTTAATCAGACCATCACGTTTCCGAAAGGCAAGTTTCCGGTGAAGCGCGGGCAGCTGATCGCCAAAAGCGGCAACACCGGGCTCAGCGGCGGGCCGCATTTGCACCTCGAAATCCGCGACCAGGCCGGTGCGATGCTCAACCCGATGTTTTGGTATGAAGACGAGGTCTCGGACCCCAAACCGCCTTTTTTTACGCGCCTGGCAGTGCTACCCTTGCAAAACCACAGCCGCGTTGAGGGCCGTTTTGAGCGCTACATGGAATCGCCCGCCAGCCAGGGTAGGGGAAAATACGCGTCTCGCAAAAACGTGATTAAAGTGAAAGGTCCGGTGGGCGTGCAGTTTTCAGCCTGGGATAAACTCCTGAACTCCACCAACTTCTGCGGCTTCTATTCTGCCGAGCTGCTCATGGACGGCCAGAAAATCTGGGGCTTTCACTCCGAGCGCTTCTTCCACAACGACTTCTCCAAACTCCACCTCGACTACCGTGCGCTGAAGCACGACGACCTCTGGATGACCCGCTGTTATCGTGAGGGCCCAAATGCAATGGGCGGGTACCGCGGGCTGGTGAACGAAGGCGTCATTAACATCACCGACGACAAAGTGCACGATTGCGTCATCCGCATCCGAGATTACCACGGCAACCTCACGCAAACCAGCTTCGCCCTGCAACGCGACACCGACCCTGCACCGGAGGTCAAAATCGGCGGCAAACAGCTGGGCATCAAGGCGTACAAGCTGCGCAAAAAGACGCTCGTCATTCACACCCCTTTGCCGCAAAACGAACTGGAGACCCGGGTCAAGCTCACGTACGACGACGGCAGCAGCAAGACCTTCCCGATGAGTTACACCGACGCGCGCATGGGCCACAACATCATCGAACTGCAGCCGGGCAAACTGCCCATCCGCGCCGAGCACCTGGCCTGGGACAGCCCGCTGATTTTCAGCTTCATCGGGTACGTATCGCCGAACCACAGCCTGACCTACGAGCGCGACGATCTGCTCCTCGAAATCCCCGCCTCGTCGGTCTATGACACCATTTTCGTCGAACTGCGCGAGCGCCAGACCAGCGATGGCCGGGTCGTCAGCCGCATCTACGAAATCGGTGACGACGGTGTGCCGCTCAAAGGGCGCTACCGCGTGAAAGTGACCCCCAATGAGCGCGCCAAGCGTTTCCCCTCTAACAAGCTGAGCGCGATGGAAGTCCTTGGCAACGGCGGCTACAACCGACCGCGTCAGACGAACCTGGTGGCCAAGCCCAGCCAGTTCCGCGCCATTGGCATCATCGGCGACGACGACCCGCCGAGCATTCGCCCCGTGAACTTCCGCAATGGCCAGCAGCTAGCGGCCGGGCAAGAATACTTACACTTCAAAGTCACGGACGACCTTTGCGAGATTGACGCGTGGTCGATTAGCGGGACAATCGATGGTGAGTGGGATGTGGTGGAATACTACTGGTACAACGGCGATATTTTCTATTGGTTCAACGACGACTTGGCATCCGGCCAGCACGAGCTGAACCTGCGCCTATCGGACAATTGCGGCAACATCCGAACGCAAACTTTTCAGTTCACCCGCTAGACGGTATAAAAGAATTTCTCACTTTCGCGAACAGGCCGTCGTTGCGCGGCTTTCGTATATCAATCATCATTATGGGCTGGATAGGGGTAGAGGGCATGGATTTTTTCGCGCGACACGGCGTACACCCCGAAGAGCACGTGCTCGGCGGGCGCTTCACTGTGGATGTGTACCTCGACCTGGATTTCGCGGAGGCCATCGCGACTGACGACATCAACAAAACCGCTAACTACGAGACCGTCTACGGCGTGGTGAGCCGCCTGGTGGGCGAGCCGCACAAGCTGCTGGAGTCGCTCTCAGACAAAATCGCCCGCGAACTGCTCGAGCATTTCACGTACGTGCAGGAAGTGAAAGTGCGCGTAACGAAACACCAACCCCCGATCGAAGGCCTATGCGAGCGCACGTTCGTCGAATATGCGCTCTCGCGCTAGTGCTGCTGACGGCTTGCGCGGAGGAGCGCCCGCTGATCGTGTGGGCGGACCGCGGTGCAGATGCGCTCTACGGCGAGGCTATCGCTGATTTTCAGAAGCAGCACACTGCTCAGCGGATTGAATACCGCGTTTATACAAGTGATTTCCTGGTCCAATCTGTCAAGCTCGGTCGTCCGGTGGATGTCGTGCTGACAGCCTCTCATTCAGCGGTTTATAAGCGGTGGCAAACGGTGGCTTTGCAAGAAAAGGACTCGGTGCTTTTGGTTCGCTACACCGATGCCGACACAGCCTGTTGCCTCCTACCTGAAGACGGCCACCTGGCAGCCTCCGACGCTCGGCGGCTCACCGATAGTCTGCCGTGCATCCATACCGCTCTGCACCCCGACCAAATGCACCGCTTTTTGGAGAACGGGCAATATGACTGTGGCATCTTACTCGCCAGCGATTTTGAGAAACTCGATCGCGTCGGAAGCAAAACGCGAGCCTTAGCTACGTTGCAGTACACGGCATACATCAAAGCCCCCGAAGCCTGTGCATCTTGTAAGGCACTGCTTCAACTTTTGAACGGGCGAGGGGGCACTTCGCCCAAAAAATCGACGGTCAACGTTGCCCCTTCGGATGGCATACGCTAAATTTGTGTCCCTTCATCGCTGCACATCCGCAGCGTTGAGAACAACAGGGTCAGATGGCCGAGTGGCTAGGCACAGGTTTGCAAAACCTGCTACGGGGGTTCGATTCCCCCTCTGACCTCACCGAAACATCTTCTGATAACTTACACGACCTCGCCCGGAACAGCCGTTCCGGGCGTTTTTTGTTCCTGATAGCTAAGCATTATTATCATGGCATTTCACAAAAAAGGAGCAACCAGCTGGGCTTGCCCATGACCGTGTTTCTCGTCTTTCTCGTACTCAAGCTCGCCGGCCAGATCGACTGGAATTGGTGGTGGGTCACCTCTCCGTTGTGGATTTCGGCTGCTTTGGCGGTTGCTGGGGCGGTGGTGTTTGGGCTGTTTATGCTGTTGGTAGTATTAGTTAAAGGACGAAAATAACCGGAGAGCCGTATTCAAATGCAGAGGTTTTCTGTTATTCTGCCTAATTTCACGCTATGGCAGACGCGAAGGAAACCCTCGAAGTGACGCTGCAGTGGGGTGGGCTCTACCCCCTGTGCCACATTGATTACACCGACCAGGCAGACGATGTCTTCCGCAAGCTCGCCAAAGGCGTGCATGCGATTCCGGACCTCGACCTCGACCGCCGCGGGCTTTACATCCTCGTTTCGGGCGAAGACCTGGACGATGACGCGTTCGAGATCGACGAAATCATGCTCTTGGGCGCGGCCTACACGAACGACATCCGCGAGCGGGTGGGTGAGAAGAAGGCGCAGTTCAAGGAAATTCGGGAAATGGCGCTGGAAGCACGCGAAAAGGACATCTACCTTGCCCACGCGCACATCACGAGCGTGACGGATGGCAAGCTGCCCAAGTTCATTCTCAGCGATTTGCAGTCAGCGCTGATCTACCACCACGAGCCCGTGTGCAATCTCGGTGGGCAGGACAATTACAAGCCCCGCGACAACTACGACTACGTCATCAAAAACGAGGGCGAGTTCGACCCGCTCGACGAGTCGATTGATACGCGCAAGTTTTAAGTGGCGGATTAGACAGATAGCGGATCCCCATCCGGCTTCAACAACTCATTGAATGCGTTGAGGTAGCGGTCTTTTTGGCTTTCAGTTGAGTAGCGCTCAACGACCGTTTGGCGGCCGGCTTTGCCCATGCGCTGGCGCAGTTCCGCATCTTCTATGAGCTGAGACATCACATCGACCCACTCGTCCACTGTCTCGGCCAGAAAGCCATTCTCCCCGTGGTCGATAATTTCCTTGTTCACCCCGCGCGACGACATGATCGTCGGTATCTCCAACGCCATGTACTGTAAGCCTTTGAGGCCGCATTTGCCCTTGGTCCAGTCTTCGTCTGGCAGCGGCATCAAGCCGATGTCGATGTATGAAAGATCATCCAGTTCGGTGTCTTTGCGCCACGGTAGGCCCTGGATGCCCAGTGCTTCGTGCTGATAGTTTTCGTCGCCAATGACCCGGAACTCTACACGGTCGCCATATTTTTCCTGGATGCGCTTGAGTGGCTCTATCGCATGCTCAAAATGCTGAATGGTCGTTTTGCTGCCGCTCCAGCCGATGCAAACTTTCGAGGTCGCCGTTTTTTCGGGCTTGGGTAGGTAAACATCCGTATCGATCGTCGTCGGGATGATAATCACCTGGTCGTTGAATTGCTCTGCGTAAGCTTGTAGGTAAGCGTTACCGGCAGAAACCAGGTCGACGCAACCAATGATGCGCCCAGTTTTATCGGGCGATTTCAGCCAAGCCATGGCCTTGTTTCCAGCGCTCACGTTTTCGATCCAAATGGCATCATCGAAGTCAAAAATGACCTTCGCATTCGACTTCGCGAATTGTCGTTCGAACCAACTCGTGCCCAGTAAGTGTGCCTCGCGGTGCACGAACACGATGTCGTATTGATTGGCCTTTCTGGTCTGCTGCCATCGTTTCCAGAGGCCGTTGAAAATCACCCCGGCTTTTTTGAAGTAGTTACCGGGCTTGTAGAAGAACTTGTCTGCGGCTTTGGTGATTTGCCAGGAGTACTCCACCTCGTAGCCGTTATCGCGCCAGTGCTGCAGTTGTTGTTCAAAGCGAAAGCGCTGACTAGGCGAACGTTCAGGGTAGAGTGGGGCGAGCAGTAGGATTTTAGGCATATCCGCAGGCTTTAGTCTTCCAGCCAAACTGCCGGCAACTTCTCGGTGATCTCGATGTTCTCAAACTTGTCACTCTTGCGAACGCCGACTGACTTGGCCCAATCCGCCATCTTCTTGATACCGTCTTCCAGGCTGGTGAGCTCTTCTTCCTTGTAGCCAAAAACGCGCTTGGCTTTGCTGTGGTCGGCATACGCATGCAGCACTTCGTTGCGCGCGGGCAGGAAGCGCAATTCGCCATCCGTTCCCATGGCATCGATGATGACTTCCGCCAAGTGCTTGACGGTGTAGTCTTTGTCGGCACCAACGTTGAAGACTTCGTTCTTGGCGCCTTCAATATTGACACATTTGGCGATGATGGGCGCCAGGTCGCCGATATAGCTGAAGGCACGCGTCTGCAGACCATCGCCGAAGACTGACAGCGGTTTGTTTTGCATCAGCTGGTTCATAAAAATGCCCACCACGTTGCGGTAGCGGTCGCCAATGTTCTGGAACTCGCCATAGACGTTGTGCGGCCGGAAGATCGTGTACTCCAGCCCGAACATTTCGTGCGCACAGGCCAGGTCAATCTCTACGGCATACTTCGCAACGCCATACGGATCTTCCGGTTGTGGTGTGAGGTCTTCGCGCATGGGCAGCTGGTTGGCGCCATACACGGCGATGGAAGACGTAAACACGAAGCGCTTCACCTTCTGTTTGATCGATTCGTTGATCAGATTGGCGCTGCCAATCAGGTTGTTCGTGTAGTTGAAGTTGCGAATGAAGTGGCTGAGCCCCTCCGCAGCATAAGCCGCGAGGTGATAGACGTAATCGAACGTCTGGTCGCTGAAGAGCTGCTGAACAAACGCCTGGTCGCTCACGGAGCCTTTAACGAACGTCGCCGCATCGGCTACATTTTCTTCAAAACCGCCGCTGAGGTCGTCGACTACAACAACGTCGTGCCCCATGGCGAGCAATTCATTGGTGACATGAGCGCCGATGAAGCCGGCACCCCCAGTAACTAAAGACTTGGGCATAATTTGCAGCGTTTGGTAAGTTTCGGAAGGTGAGGAATGGAGTTTTCGCGCGCAAGTTAGAATAAAAATTCAATGTGAAGGCTGTCGAATCGTATGAGTTGGTTTAGCAGATGAACAGCATCAAAAGCTATGCAGAACAGCTTAGGCACTGACTCTAAAGTGCATCACATCGCCATCTTGCACGACGTACTCCTTGCCTTCCACGCTCATTTTACCGGCTTCTTTGACGGCGGCTTCCGATTTCAGCTCCTGGTAGACATCGTACTTAATCACCTCTGCACGAATGAAGTGCTTCTCGAAATCCGTGTGAATGACCGCCGCAGCTTTCGGCGCTTTCATGCCCTCAGTGATCGTCCAGGCGCGCACTTCTTTCTCGCCGGCCGTGAAGAACGTCTGCAGGCCCAGCAGTTCGTACGCTTTGCGGATCAGCTGGTGCAGGCCCGGCTCTTCGATGCCCAGCATCTCGAGGAATTCCTCGCGCTCGCCTTCGTCTTCCATAGCCGCGATTTGCGCTTCAGCAGAAGCGCAAATCAGCTGAACGCCAGCGCCTTCCTCTTCGGCCATCTGGCGCACTTTGTCGACGTGCGCGTTGCCATCCGGCAGCTCGTCTTCGGCGACATTACAGATGTAGAGTACCTTTTTGTCGGTCAGCAGGCCGAGGTCGCTGAAGACCTCCTCTTCCGCCTCGTTGCGCTCAAAGGTGCGCACAGGCTTTCCCTCGCTGACGTGTTCAAGCAGGCGAGTAATGACGCCGTGCTTGCGAATCGCATCTTTGTCGCCGCCTTTGGTCTGGTTTTTCAGTGTCTTTTCGCGTTTCTCGATGCTCTCAAGGTCTTTGAAAAGCAGCTCGGTGTCGATAATCTCCTTATCGCGCAGCGGGTCAACGCCGCCTTCGACGTGCGTGATGTTATCGTCCTCAAAACAGCGGAGGACGTGCAGAATGGCGTTGCACTCGCGAATGTTACCGAGGAATTTATTGCCCAGGCCCTCGCCCTTGCTCGCGCCTTTTACGAGGCCGGCGATATCAACAATACGCACGATGGCCGGCACGACTTTCTGCGGATTCACGAGCGCCTTGAGGCCATCCAGGCGCGGGTCAGGCACCTCTACGATACCAACGTTAGGGTCGATCGTGCAGAACGGGTAGTTGGCTGCTTCGGCGCCCGCGTTGCTAAGGGCGTTGAAGAGTGTGGATTTGCCGACGTTGGGCAGGCCGACGATACCGCATTTGAGTGACATAGGCTTATGGAAAAGCGATAGTGCGCGTTATACAGCGGCGAAATTGCACGCTGGTTCGGGGCGAAATTAGCGAATTCCGCTGCACAGCCCAACAAAGGGCGCGCTAGAAATGCTCAGCGGTTGCGGTCGAAATCGGGTCGTATTTCGCTGGGCACCACAAAAGCGGCGGGGTAGCGCTCGCGTACCTTCTCGGCGAAACGCTCGGCGGCAGAGCGCAAACGGAAATCGCCGACGCGCACCTTGAAATACGGGCTTTCGTAAGCTTCGTATACGCCGTAGTCTTCAAATTCCTCAGAGAAGTCAATCTTGGCCTCGTTCGCGCCTTTTTCCTTACCCATGAAAATCTGCACGCGATAGCCCACTGCGATACTGTCGATTTCTTCGACCAAATACCGCTGCAAGCTCTCGTATTCCGAAGGCGCTTCAAACGTGACCTTTGGCTTGCGGCGCGAGGTGTCCGCATCGACAACCTCCGTGATTTTCTTATCCGACAGACGCGCGTAGGGGTCCGAGAAATAATACCGCACCCGATACTGCTCGAGGTTGGGCAGATCGCTCTGTGCCATCGACTGCGCCGGCACGAATGTCAGCGTCGTTAACAGGAGCGTCAGTATGTGCAGCAGCGGCTTACGCATGAGCGGTTCGTCTGTGGGTGCAAATATACATGCAATCGCTTTGCTAACTAATCGCTTAGCGTAATCCTTACTTACGTTTGATGATCACGTTGCCGTCGCCATTTGGTTCCCAGC
>CAZTEZ010000014.1:0-16105 GCA_964611815.1 uncultured Bacteroidia bacterium
CTGTTCACCAACCTCGAAGAAATGACCGACCTCACGAGCATCGGCACGCTCTTCGCGTTTGTGCTGGTGTGCGGCGGGGTGCTCGTGCAGCAACTGACCGCCGACGAGGACTACCAACCGAAATTCCGCGTGCCCTTCGTCAGCGGGCGTTTCACGCTGCCGCTGCTGACCATCGGCCTGGTGTGGCTCATCTACTACTTCGACGTCGCCAACCCCGACACCGCCGGCAACCTCGGCTATGCCAAGCTATTCAGCTTCGAATTGTCGTTTTTCGACAGCTTCCCGATGTGGCTGTTCATCATCGTGGTGGCGGGGCTCAATGTGGGGGGCATCATTTGGCGCTTCTCGCTGCTGCCGAGCCTGGGCCTCGCGCTGTGCTTCTATCTGATGGCGCAGGTGGAGCCCGCCAGCTGGATCCGCTTCGGCGGGTGGTTGGCGCTGGGGCTGATCATCTACTTCCTGTACGGGCGCAAGCACTCAAGGCTGAATGTGGAGGCGTAACAAAAACCGCCCGACAGCTAGCTGCCAGGCGGTAATTGAATCGACATAAGCGTCGAACAACTTTAGCGCGCTTCGACCGATTCCTTTGCCGTGCGTAGGTCTGCGTCCAACATATTCATCTCAGTTTTAGATGTCTCTGGTCTCTCAAATGCAGGCCGTTGTACTTTTTTCATAGGCTGCAATTCAGCTTTTTCAGATGTTTGCGAGACTTCGTAAGTCACGTGTTTGAAGAAGGCCTTGTCTTCTGGCTGCCCATAGAGTTCGGGGTGGAAGTAGCGGTCTTGGTCGATCGGTTTTTTAGTGATGACGACTTCGCGTTTTTCGGGGTGCTGTTGCATATAGGGGTCGTTGCGTTCGCCAGTGAGCTTCCAGCTGACGACCTTGCCGGGAGCACCGCCAGCAATGCGGAACTTGCCGTCGGCGACTTCAGTAGCGATATACAGGTTTGGCATGGGCGCGCCAATGGGCGTGAGGTCGTAGGTGAATTTGCGGTTGATGAGCTCGACATAATCTGGCAGCGTGACAACGGCCTCGCCGTCGGCGTCCAGCTCTGCCCGGCCGCGGTACATCAGCAGTGCTTCGTCGGATTCGATCGAGAAGTGCTTGAGGAGCTTGTTAGCCGGGTCGGCAGGGTGGTCTATCACGAAGTTCTTGGTGCCAGATGCGCCGTTGTCGCCGTTTGAGAATACCGCTGCGCGCTCGCCTTCACCGACGACACCAAAACCTTCTCCTGCGCCTGTGGCAGCCGTACCAAACACCCCGACGACATCGCCACTCGTGCCGCTAACGAGTCCACCCTGACCAAACACGCCAATCGTGCGCGCAGTAGATACGGGATTACCCGCACCGGGGGTTCGCGCCGTAGGGCCGCCCGGCAATGAAAAGACCCGCTCGGGGTGCATCAATGGCCTGGCCCCAAACAGGCACAGCAGTCGTGCTGGTGCCATCGTGAGCGTTGCTGGCAAAAATGGTCTGCGTGGTATTGGCGGTATTTTGCTGTTGCGCACTGATCACACGCCCGAGTCCATCGTGATTGGCAAACACGCTGACAGCTGTAGAAGCTACATTATCGACCTAGAAGCCCGCCGCTCGGCCCGTACCGTTTTCTGCGACTAGGATACTACCGGTAGTGTTTGCGGCATCGCTCTGAATTTCCAGCACACGGCCATCGCCGTTTTGATCAATGACGAGCGAACGTGCATCGCCGTTTTGGGTTAGAACGATCCCATCTTCGTCAGCTGCTTGCGTAAGCTCCAGCAGCTCTGTGCCAGCCGTCGCTGCTGTGTTTCGAATACGCACGACGGCATCCGGGTTAATCGTACTCGTATTAAGAAAGTCACCGGCATAACCAAAACTAACGTTGATCGTCCGCGCATCAATTGCAGTCGCCCAGTTGTTCTGGACGGCCAGTGCCGGCGAATTACTGCCAGAAGTCGCAAAGAGCGAGATGCCGATGCTATTGAGAGTCGTATTGTAAGCGCCGATAGCAATGTCATCTTCCGTTTCGGCACCCAACTCTTCGTTGTTGCCAGTGACGGCGTTATAGTTAACCAGCAACTGCCCGGCGGCGGTCAGGCGGGCTTCTTCCACGTTGTTCGTTCGGAAAACGAGGGCCTGGTTATCGGTGGTGCCCAAAAAGTTGGTCGCAGGGTTGGTGCCGGTGTTACCAGTGGTGAACCAAGGGTCTGCAACAGCAGGTCCCGTGGTTGTCAGGTCGCCATCTGGGTTGGCAAATACCGGGCGGGTGCCCACGCCAGCGAGGTCGGTCACCCGAACCGTGCCGTCAACCTCAAGCCGCTGAGCCGGCGCAGCTGTGCCAATACCGACGTTTTGAGGAAATACCGTTGAAAAGAAAGCGCAAGCAAAGATCAAGGGGAGTGTGACTCTAAGCATAATCTTAGGGAAGGTCTTTAATGAAGATAAGTTACCTACCCGACAGTTTAAAGCTTTGAGCTCGGAATATTAACCAAAGCTTAACATTACTTCAATGGTCTAGCAATCAGCGGCTCATAGTTGTGGAAAGTTGCGTGATCAACAAAGGGGGGGCGGCACACTGTAGTGCCGTGTAGCGGTTTGATTTCTCGAGAACCGAAAACCGACTCAGTTCGATCCGAGAGCTGCGCAAACGGTATTTTCAGCGGCTGTATGGCCACAGCGGTGCTGATGCCACAACGGCGGTTTTAAATTTGCATGCAGCGTCGGAGTTCGCTAGTTTTGCAAACCGCAAAAGTCAGACGATTTCGACTGTCGCGGCATTCGACACACACCGGAGAAATGGCTGAGTGGTCGAAAGCGCTTCCTTGCTAAGGAAGTGTACACGCAAGTGTACCGTGGGTTCGAATCCCACTTTCTCCGCACCGACTACACACGAAACGCCGCCCGATTGGGCGGCGTTTTTTGTTGGGGCCTTCCTGTGTCTCTGTGTCGACGAGAAAGTCTAGCTTTGCAGTATGCTGACCATCCGCTTTCTCCGTACGCTCGCCATCGCCGAGGGGGTTTCGTACCTGCTGTTCGCCGTTACGATGCCGCTGAAATACGGCCTCGAGATCCTGTGGCCCAACAAGATCGTTGGCCTCGCCCACGGAGTGCTGTTCATGGTGTACGTCGGCGCGATGATCCTGGGCTGGCGGCGCTTCAAATGGCCGCTGAAAAACCTCGCCATCGTGCTGTTGGCCTCGCTGGTGCCGCTCATGCCGTTCTTTATCGAGAAGCGCTATATCGTGGACTGCCGCGCGGGGTCAGAGGAGCATTAGTCGTCCTCCGCCGCCGGCGCCGCATCAATCCACGCCTGCACGGCGGCGTTCTCGAGCTTGTCATAGCTCAGGTTCAGCTTGCGCACCCAGGCGTTGAGGTCCTTCGCCAGCTGGCCGGCCTGCTTGCCGTGGAGGTCGCTCGGCTGGTGGATGCCCGCTTTGATGACCAGCGGCAGCCAGTCGTTGGGGATGCCCAGCGCCAGGAAGTCTTCCTTGGGCGCGATGCCAGAGGGCGCCTCGGGTCGCTGTTGCGGGAAGAACAGCACGTCCTGGATGCTCGGCGCGTTCATCAGCATCATCGCCAGGCGGTCGATGCCGATGCCCAGCCCGCTGGTGGGCGGCATGCCGTACTCCAGCGCGCGCAGGAAGTCCTCGTCGATGACCATCGCCTCGTCGTCGCCGCGCTCGCGCAGGGCGAGCTGCTCTTCGAAGCGCTCGCGCTGGTCGACGGGGTCGTTCAGCTCGGTGTAGGCGTTGGCGATTTCCTTGCTGTTGCAAATCAGTTCGAAACGCTCGACCAGCCCCGGCTTGTCGCGGTGCTTTTTGGCGAGCGGGCTCATCTCGATGGGGTAGTCCGTGATGAAAGTCGGCTGAATGAGCTTAGGCTCCACGAACTCGCCGAAAATCTCGTCGATGAGCTTGCCCTTGCCCATGCTCTTGTCGACCTCCAGCCCCAGACCTTTGGCGATGTCGAAAATCGCCTCCTCGCCCAGCCCCGTAAGGTCTTTGCCGGTGTGCTCTTTGATGGCATCAAACATCGTGATGCGCTTGAAGGGCGCTTTGAAGCTGATCTCGTTCTCGCCAACGGTCACGGTCGTGTGGCCGGTGGTGACGATGGCGACCCGCTCGAGCATGCGCTCGACGAAGTCCATCATCCAGATGTAGTCTTTATAGGCCGCGTACATCTCCATCACCGTGAACTCCGGGTTGTGGAAGCGGCTCATACCCTCGTTGCGGAAGACGCGGGCGAATTCGAACACGGCGTCGTAGCCGCCGACGATCAAGCGCTTGAGGTAGAGCTCGTTGGCGATGCGCAGATACAGGTCGCGGTCGAGCGTGTTGTGGTGCGTGACGAACGGCCGGGCCAGCGCCCCACCGTGGATGGGCTGCAAAATCGGCGTTTCGACCTCCAGCATACCGGCGTCCACCATAAACTGACGCATGGACTGAATCAGGCGCGAGCGCTTCTCGAAGCCGCGGCGCACTTCGGGGTTTACGACCAAATCGACGTAGCGCATGCGGTAGCGTGCCTCGGCATCGGCGAGCTCGCCGGCATACACTTCGCCGTCCTTTTCTTTACGCACGGGCATCGGGCGCAGGGCTTTCGCCAGCACTTTCAGGCTCGTAACGTTCACGCTCAGCTCACCGGTTTCGGTGCGGAACACCTCTCCCGTCACGCCGATAATGTCGCCAGTGCCTAGCAGCTTTTTGAAGACTTTGTTGTACAGCGTCTTGTCCTCATCCGGGCACAGCTCGTCGCGTTTGAGGTAGAGTTGGATGCTGCCGGTGCTGTCCTGGAGCTCGGCGAAGGCCGCCTTGCCCATGATGCGGGTGTTCATGATGCGGCCGGCCAGCGCGACATTCGCGTACTGCTCGGGCTGGTCGTCGAAGCCCTCGCGGATGGGTCGCGCGTGGTGCGTGACATCAAACTGCTCGGCGGGGTACGGGTTGATGCCCAGGGTGTTAAGCTGGCGGAGTTCTTCGCGGCGGATAAGTTCCTGGTCGGAGCGAACGTGGTCCATAGTTGGTCTGCTTCTGGTGTGGGAGTGCTGGCGGCGAAGTTACGGGAAATTGGGGGACTGGTTAGCTTCCACAATGCCGAGCCGTTAGTTAAATAGGCTAACTTTAAACCGGTATGTTTCTATTCAACAAGCATAACATTCCTTCTTTTGAAGAGCGCACGGTCTTCATGGTGAACATTGAAGCTGTGAAGGATAAAACAGACCTGCTGAAGCAGCTACAATCGGGGTTTGATCTGCCGGATTACTTCGGACACAATTGGGATGCTTTGGAAGACTGCCTGACTGATCTCAGTTGGATAGCCCAGAAGGAAGTCTGGCTGATTCACAACGCGGAATTGGCGCTCGAAGATCATGAGCTAGAGGCCTACCTGTCGATACTCAAGGATGTCGGCGAGCATTGGCAACAAAACGAAACCCACAACTTCACGGTCATTTTGCCCAGTTCTCTGGAAGGCAAGCTGCCAGAGCTATTCTGAAACCAAGTTGACAACTACGGCCGCAACGCCGCGCGCTGGATACGCGAAAAATCCTGCGTCAGTTCGTAGTACATGCGGAAGACACCGTCGACGCGGTCGTCGTCGGTGATGTCTGGGTAGCGTGCGTAGCTCGTGCCCTCGCCGGGGGGCCAGGCGGTGGTTTCGGCGGTAAAGGCGATGGCGTCATTCGTGAAGCCGATGGCCGTCACACTGAAGGTGTTGGTGTTGCCACTCGTGAGTTGGGCGCGCAGGAAGGTAGCCTTGCGAATCTCGCCCGTTTCGGGGTTCAGCTCAGCGATGACGCTCACCTTGGGGCCGCCGCACCGGCCATACGAGTCCATGTAGACGTCGTTGAACGCGTCTGGGGCCACCTCATTGCGGGTGATGTAGCTCGCGTCGTTGCTGCCGCCGTCCAGCGAAAACACGACGTAGGGCGTGCGGTTGTTCAGCGCCACCATTTCGGCCCGGCAATCGACCGGCGTCTGCTCGTGGGCCACGCGCCAAAGCAGGTTGTTCTTGCTGTCGCGTTTTTCGACAAACGGGTTCTGGTTGTTGGCCTAAACCTGGTCGAAACCAACCGTGTACTGCACGCCCTGGTCGTCGGTCGCGCTCACCTCGTTTTGAAGCACGACCTGGCTGGCAGGGTCAGATGGGTCGGCATCGTCGTCGTCATCGCAGGCGGTGAAGACGAAAGCGGAACTGAGTAAAGTCGTGATCAGCAGCGCTTTAAGCACACTGACCGAAACTGGGGCGGATAGAGAGGGGGATGTTCGCATAGCAGCTAGGGTCTATCCCAAAACTGCAAACCATGTGAATTCCTGACGAGTCCCATTCGACTGGGCTCAGGACAGGCTTCGAGGAAGGATCTTAGTTATTGGCGAGTAAACGCATGATCTGTGCCCACAGTTTAGTTTTGCTAAACATCAAAATAATTTTTGGGATAGATCCTAAGTCATGTTTCTGGCCCTAATGGTGTATTGAATCTGTGGGTTAACTGACGGCCACTCAATTATGCTCACTCAGACTCCCATTACCGCAACCTGGTAGGATGTTTGCACTGTTCGGTCAGTTGATGGGTTACAAGCGTTATGCCCTTTGTGATCAATTAGTTAATTTAGAGATTCGTTTCAAATAATCAAAAACCTTATGAAAGTACTTTTATCAACGCTACTAACACTACTTCTTGCCTCGGCTGAACTGTTGGCTCAAAACGTTGGCATTGGCACGGCGGCGCCCGCACAAAAACTGGAGGTGGTGGGTAACGTCCGTGTGTCCTCACTTGCCGGTACGGGTTCGCGACTAGTATTTGCCAACGCCAACGGCGATTTAACAACGGCCGGCCCCACGCCCAGTGCCTTTTGGTCTACTACCGGCAACGCCGGCACAGCGGCGGGAACCAATTTTGTGGGCACGACAAACTTCCGGGACTTGGTTTTTCGAACTAATAACGTTGTGAGAGGCCGTTTTGAATCGGCAGGTGAGTTTGTAGTGAACAACCCTACTGCTGTTGGTGGCGACGAAATTAGTGGCTGGAATTTGGGTGCTGGCAACGGCGTGGTGGGCGTGACCAACGGGACAGGAAATGGCATTTTTGCGATCAGTTTAGCTCCAGGCAACGCTATAACCGGCCAGGCGAGTGGCACAGGGCGCGCGCTTCTGGGCTTTACTGCAGCGGCCTCACCCCTACCCACGCTTCAGGCCCAAAACGAGGATGGAACAGGTCTGACTGCCTACTTCTTGAAGAATGCCAACAGCCCAGCACCTGTCCTTCAGATAGACAACACCGCAGGAACGGGCATTGGCTTAGGTGTGGTACAAAATGTTGCGGCAACTGCACTTGTCATCAACCAGAACGGCAACAACCGCGCCGCTGAAATTGCCCTCGGTGCGGCGGTGACGGACGTAGTCGGTGTTGGTATTTTTAATGATGGCGTGGGTCGCTCGCTCACTGTGCAACAAGACAGACCGACGAACATAGTGCCGGCCTTATTTGCATCAAATTTGCACGACGGCACCAACGCCAACGCGACGGCGGTATTTGGGCAAAACGAGAATGGCGTACGCGGTGCGACGTTCATCGCTGGGCGTGCTGATAATGCTTCCATAGGGGTTCAAGGCCAAGCGGGACTGGCAAGCACAGACAACAACCATGTTGGTGTTTTCGGTTTGTCTACCGGAAATCCTGGCTTTGGGTTTGGCGTAATTGGTGACGGGGACGCTTTTGGCGTCTTTTCTATCGGTGACGTTGGTGCCAGTGGGGGTAAACCTTTTATGATTGATCACCCTGCCGACCCCGAACACAAGTTCCTGCGCCACTTCGCAATGGAGTCTGATGAAGTGCTGAACTACTACCGTGGTAAAGTTGAACTCGACACAAAAGGCGAAGCGATCGTTGAATTGCCGGATTATGTAGAGCTCGTCGGTCGCGATTTTACGTACTCGCTAACGCCCATTGGTGCGGCTATGCCCAACTTATATATCGCCAATGAGATTGATGGCGGTCAATTCAAAATTGCAGGTGGCGAAGCTGGCAAAACCGTTAGTTGGAACATTACAGGCGAACGCAACGACCCGTATTATGCCAAACAACCTGAAAAACGCGAAGTGGTCATACAAAAAGATGGGTCACGCGTGGGTCGTTACTTCCACCCCGAACTCTACGACCAGCCCGAAGAAAAAGGCTATTTCAATGGCATTGGCTACACGCGCGAGGAGCTTGAGCAAAATAACCAGCAACCGCAGCAGCACAATTTGGAAAACAACACCAGAGGCTTAGCCATTCCTGCACAAGATGCACAAGAGCGTGCGGAGCGTTACCAAAACGCCAATACCGTGTCGCCGACGCGATAAGCCATGCAAAGCGACCACGACTTCTTGTATGATACACTCACGCCCGATGCCACCCATCGGGCGTTTCTGTTTTCAGAAAACTCTAACTATAAGGCATGGCGTTCGTTCATCTGCATGTCCACATCCGCTATAGTGTGCTGAGCAGCACGGCGCTCATCCAGCTGCTGGCAGAAAAAGCCGCCGACGACGGCCAGCCTGCGATCACCGACCGCGGCACCATCATCATCGATTCGTATTAGGAAGAGGCGATCTATGGCCAGTTTGAAGGCAAGCTGACCGACGATGCTGGCAACACCATCACCGTCACGAACGGCAGCTTTACCAATGTACCGGTTACGGTGCTCTGAGATCACGGCTTCAGCTACTCCCCCAATCGCACATCAAAAACACACTGTGTGTACGCGCTCCGGTTTCGTCCGGGGCGTTTTGTGTTTTACACCGACGACAACTCTTCAACGAAACAGCGTCAGCGTGCCGGTTCGGCTGATGTGTGCCGGGAAATCACGACTGGCAGTTGTCGCTTCCAGCTGCCAGACGTACACGCCCTCGGGGGCTGTGCCGCCATCCCAGCCCTGCTGGCGGGGGTCGCCCTGCCACAAAAGCTCGCCCCAGCGGTTGAAGACAGACAGCTCGATTTCGGCTAGCCCGAAAGTCGGCAACGTGAAGCGGTCGTTCAGGCCATCGCCGTTGGGCGAGAAGGCGGTGGGTGCAGGCAGGCGAAAGCAATCCGGGAAGACTTCGATGGCCGTTGTATCCACGCAGCCCAGGCTGTCGCGATAGGCCAGTTCATATACCCCCAGAGCCGTCACCGATAGCGCCTGATTGCTGTCTGGCAAACTCAGCCACTGAAACCAGGCGGGCCCTTGTGGTGCGAGTAGCAAAGCGTCGCCCGCCGGGAAACACACACCCGTATCGCCCAGACCAAACGCACTGACGGGCTGCGTGAATTGTACGAATATGCTGTCTGTGCGGCTGCAGCCATCACGGGTATCGGTCACTAGATACCAGCCGGTCGTATCGACCGTGATGGCGTTTGAGCTATCGCCCGTAGACCATACGGGCTGTAAGTTCTCGCCAGTGTTTGCAATCGTGAAGCTATCGGCGCTACAAACGACGGTGTCTTCCGGTAATACGATTTGAGGCCGTCGGACAACTTCGACTTCCACTTCGAACGTACGCTCGCAATCGCGCTCGGTACTGATCGTGACGCTATACGTGCCCGGGTTGAAAACCTCAATTTGCTGCAACCCCAGCCCGCCTTCAGACCAACTATACGTAAAGCCCGTGTTTTGAGCGTCCAGGGTAATCGGCTCGCCAAAGCAACCCACAACCGGCCCATCGAAGGGGTCGAGCGGCACGGGCGTGATTTCCACGAGCTTTGTGATGCTGCTCGATTCGCCGCCAAGCGTCACGGTGAGCGTCACCGGAAACAGCCCGCCGCTATTGAAGCTGGTGCTGGCATCAGGCGTGTTCGCTGTCTGGCCGTTGCCGAACTCCCAGCTCCAGGCATCGGGCTCGGGGTTCGCGCGGCCCTCAAAAAGGATGCTCTCGCCGGCGCAGATTTCGGTCGGGAAGCTGAAATCCACTTCCGGTGGCGCGACGAAGCTCTGCACAAACGCCGGCAGCCCCAGGCCCGAGCGCCGGGGGCTCAGGTCAACGGCCTCCAGCGCGTAGTTGCAGCCGGTGCCCTGCACGTTCGGGTTGTTGATGGCCGACAGGTAGGGCTCGTCAAGCCACGCGCCATAGATGCGTTCGTCGGGGCCCAACTGTAGCGCCCCTTGCAGCACGTCTGGCTCGAACAGGCCATAGGTTTGGGTATGGATGATCTGTGTCTGGTTATTGATGTCGGGCCAAAAATTGCCATCCACGCGCGTCTGGTACACGTAGCTCTCTCGCGCCGATGGCGTGAACTCGTCGGAGGTGAAGTACAGCAGTCGGCTATCTGGCGAAAACTCCACCCCGAAAGCACGCACGATGCCTTCGATTTCGCAGCAAAACGGCGAGTTGTCGATTGGGCTAATTTGGCCCGTGGCATCATCAAACGCCAGCACCTCCACAAAGCCATCCAAATTGACGGCTGCCGCTAGCCGCGTGCCATCTGGGCTGGCCTTCAGGTAGCCCTGCGCGTTGCGCACCGGGCCGTCGTGCGGCAACCCACTGGCATAGACGATCGGCGTGCTGCTCACGCCACTCGCATCCACGCGATACACGAGGTATTCGTCGGACTGCCAGCGGTGACTGATCAGCCAGAAAGCATCATCGTTGGCGTGGGCCACGGCCGTCACTTTTTCGCAAACGGGCGCCACGATCGGCACGTTCTTTTGCACCACCCCCCCAAGGCCATTGTCGGCGGTCATGTCAATTACACTGTACTGCAACCCATCGACCCCCCCGGCGGCATCTACCGTAAACAGATAATACTCGGTGGTGCTCCCCGGGCGGGGCATGGCGATGCAGGCCATTGTGGCGGCTTGGTCACCGGCCAGGCCACTGCCGTTTTGCATCACCTGGTGGTTGGCGTTCCAGACGGTCTCGCCATTGGAGTAGAACATCAGGTTGCCGAGCGGGTCAGACACCGTCGCATTACCGGCCTCCGCCACCATAGCCGAACCCGTAGCCTGTGGCAGGGGCGCACCAGAGTAAAAGTCGAGCCACACGCGACGGCCGATCATCCAGTTGCTGGCTTCGAACTGCCCGAAGGCGACCGTTGTCGGCAAAAGAACGCACAGCATCAGTAAAAAGCGCAGCCTACCCACTTTGCATTGCTGTTTTCGCCCGTTGCAAATCTGCTTCCATACGCGCCGCTCTAGCGGCTGCTTTGGTTTTCTTTTCCTCCAAGTACAAACCGTACAAACCAGCCAGACTGGCAACAAAGAAGGGCATCATCGGTGCCCTATATCGCACGAGGTTGCCAAAATTACCAGAGCTGAGCCCTACAAAAAAGGCCATGGTAACTGCATACATCAGGAGTGTAAAAATCAAAGGTTCAGATAGCACGTAACGTATCACTCGGAAAACTCCTAATCGAATAAATAGAAAGATTGTTGAAAGGAAAAGGAGTGTGGATTCTATGCTCGAAAAGGCAATTTGCAAACTTACAATATCATTTGGCAGTGGCCGGAAGAGCCCTGTAAATGTCGCGATGGGAAATTTAGTGATGATGCCTTGAAGAGTAGGCTCATACTCACCTATGTCATAGCGGCTATCAGTTTGTTGACCTTCATAATAATAATCCTGAGTTAAATCTTGATATTTTACTGCCGTGGTTTCTGCTAAGGCGTCAAGAGAGTATTCGCCCAAAGCAGTAGAAAAAAGATTGATGACGAGTATGAATGAGAATAACACAGTTGCAAATAAACCAAGTGATAGTGCTACTCTGACCCCCGGGCGTAATTTGCTGAGTATTGAACCGCCAAACCGATAATAGAGCAAATAAGGCAGAAACGCATACAACACATAACCCTTGGTGTTAGATATTATATAAATTGAAGCGAGTAAGAGAATTATAGATATAATGAAATTTGTGTTAAATCGCTTTTTATTCTCTGATGTAAACCAAAGCACAACATAAATCAAAGCTATGAAAGCGTAGGTCTCTTTAAATATAATCGAGGTCCAACTAAGACCGGTAGGTAAAAATAGAATTGACCCAGCGAGAAAGATTACTGGTATTTTTAGCAAACTTAGAAGTCGTATGAATAATGCCCACCTGACGAAAAAAACAAAAAAAGTTAGTACGAATGTGGCATTATAAAGGCTGCTGGCGCCAAGCAACACAAATGGCACGCTCAACAAGCCTGCAAAAAAGGCTCTGTCATCGTGTATATAAGGGACTCTGTTTTCGTTGAGAGCTGTTCGATATGGATCAAGCACACTGGTATCTGCATCCTGAAAGCGATATTCTAAAATGGCGGATAACGTTTCCCAATCGTTGAACAGAAAATGGATAAGACTGTGTGCAGTTTTGTAGTAATTCACCATGTCTCCTGCCGGTACTAAAGAGAGCGAAAGTAGCAACATACCTTGTCCACCGATAATTGCTACCCAAAATCCGGGCCAAAACATTTTAGCACCTGGTGTTCCCTTTACTTTGGCTTCATAATAATTCCTGGCCACGCTCAAAGCAACGCATATAAGAATAATGCTGACAACAAAGTCAAACAAGCCATAATCAACTACTGAGCCTTTGAAGTACATATTGCTATTTAGGCGCTATTCGCAATAAGAAAAGGGCGGCTACAAAAAAGACCATGTTCGGCAGCCACAGCGCCACCCAGGGCGGAAAGCTATCGCCGAACACCAGCCGTGAGATGCTCAAGACGAAAACATACACAAAGCTGATGATAAACCCTAGCCCAATCTGCAACGCAATGCCGCCTCGGCGTTTGCGCGAGGCCAGCGCAAAGCCGATGATGGTGAGCACGATGGCCGAGAACGGCAGCGCCAGGCGCTCGTTTTTCTCGAGCAGCAAGTCGTCGATGATGCCCGAGCCACGGATGCGCTCGCGCTCGATGTAATCGTTCAACTCGTTGTAGGTCAGCGTGCGTACGAACTCGCTGGGCTGGTACAGGTCCTTGGGGGTGATGGGGATCATCGTGTCTTTGAGGCCTAATGCCTGCCGTGTGATTTCATCCTCGCGATACACCACCCGCTCGGCATCGTGGATGCGCCAATAGTTGGCGCTGTCGAGCCACTCCATGTAGCGCCCGTTGAGTTTGTGCGTCAGTTCCTGGGTGGTGGAATCGAAAAACTCGAGCTGCATCTGGTGCCCGGCGCTGTCCCACTGGTCGTAGCGAAACAGGTACAGATACACGTTATGGTCGACTTTCCAGTGCAGATCGCGCCTCAGCGAGGGACGTTGCTTTTTCAGGTGCTCGTACTCAAAATCCAGCCGGTTTTGCACGGAGATGGGCACGAAGTAGGTGTTGAGGCTAATCGAAAAGCCCGTGAACAGCACCGCTGCCACCAAGTAAGGCACGAGTAGTCGATAAAAGCTGATGTTACCGCTGAGCATCGCAATGATCTCGGAGTTGTTGGCCATGCGTGCGGTCATGAAAATGGCCGCCAGGAACACACAAATCGGGCTCAGCAGATTCGCGTAAAACGGGATGAGATTCAGGTAGTAGTCCGTCAGAATCGTCATCGTCGGCACGTCGTTCTCGAGGAAGTTGTCGAGCTTTTCGACAAAATCAATCGCGATGATGACCACCACGAGGATCGCCAACACGAACACGAACGTCAGTACGAACTGACGAAACAGGTAGCGATCGATGCGGCGAATCCAGAACATAAACAGGTGCGGGCAGGGCTGCGCAGGCCTACAAAACTAGCGGAATTACAACGTGGAAACGCACAGCTACGGGCTTTAGTCTTGCAGCTGATACACGCGGTCTTCCATTTCGATGTAATCGAGGTTGGCCACGGCCGTGAGCATCTCGCTGGCAAAGGCTTGCACACTGCTTGCCGAGTGCGATTGCAGGTCCTCCAGTTCGGTTTGCAGTTGCGCGAAATCGCCAATCTCAAAGGCCTCGATCAGTTCGTTGCGGGTGCTTTTGGGCAGCGCCTCAGTCAGCGACAGCTCAACACCCGATTCCGAGCTATCCATCTTTCTTTCAGTGGCTTCCGGCGCTGCAATCGTCGAGTCGGTAGCAATGCTCGTTTCGGTGGTAGCGGTGGGCGCAGCCTCGCGTTTGCTGCCGGCGAGCTCGATGCCAAGGCGAACGAGCATGTAGTCCTGTGCGGCTTCGGCAGTGGCATTTTCAAGCTGTTGTTGGACGGTCTCATCGGCCGTGGCAGCCAAATCGCGCAGGCGGTTCAGACCCAGCTCGTCCTTGATGTCCATCCCGCTCAGGCGCAGGTTCAGCTCGGCGCTATCGCCCCGCTGCTGGACACTGCCTTGCAACTTGAAGCCGTGCTGGTAGGTCTGTTCGGAGACAAAATGCAGGGTGTCTGCGAGTTGCTGAGCAAATTCTGCGGACAGCAACACGGGCGTGTCAAACGCCTCGGTTGGCGGTTCGTACTGCCCGTCTTGCGCGAGCGCCGCATACGTGAAGGTCGTGCGCAGCAATTGCTCGAGGTCCACGACCACCTCCGGCAGCGCGCGTGTGGCATCGGGCTGCTGATAACCAGCCGATTGCATAGCCCGCGTGGTGGCCAAATCAACGGCTGCAGCAGCGCTGGCCGTGGTTGCCTCAGCTTGCAACTCGCCGATGGTGCGCAGCAGGTTCTCCAAACGCTGCGTGTTTTTGTTGCGCTCGTCCAGAGCGTTGCGCGCTTCGTCGAGCGTCGATTGCAGCGACTGCTGGCGCTCTTGCTCGGCCTGTAGCTTCTTCTCCAGGCCGGCCTTCGCTTCATTCAGCGCACGCTGCTCGGCCTCGGATTTAGTGCGTGTGCTGGCCAAGTCCTCCTCGATTTGCGCCAGGCGCTTTTCGAGTTGCGATTTACTACCACTCAGCTCCTCAGCTTCCCGGCGGAGCTTTTGCACCTCTTTCTGCTCGCTTTCGCGCGCGGTGGTCAGGGCTTTGATTTCGTTCTGCAATTCGATGCGCTCGCGATCGCGGCGTTTTTGCAAGTCTTTGAGCTCCTCCTGCGCCTTTTTGAGCGCTTGGCGGTCCTCGCGCAGCGAACGGCGCAGGTTGTTCTGGCGCGAACGGGCGGTCTTGAGCGAGGCGTGTAGGCTAATCACCTCCGCCACCTTCTTGGCCACGTCGACTTCAATTTGTGAAGCCGGGTACTCCGAAATGAGCTGCAACAGACCGATGCCCGTGAAGTCGTACCGCAGCGGCAGCAGCAGTTGGTAGGTCGTTTCGTCGAGGCTTTCGGCGCGGGTGTCGTGCTGCTCGACCACAGCTTTGTAGTGCTTGGCATACACCTCCGGACTCTGGCTCAGCTGGCGGTGTTCAGGTACGCCGCTGGCGGTGTGCAGCTGCAGGCGGTCGATGTCGTCGGTCTCGCCTTTCAGGTACATCGCCACCCCGCTGAGGCCCAACTCGTTGCGTAGGTGGTTGAAGGCCGCCTGCAGGGCTTTGTCGAGATCAAGGTGGGCGTTGAACTTCTGCTCGAGGTCGGTCGTGAGCACATCGCTGCGCTTGTAGAGCTGCAGCTCGTTGTTCATATCGCGCACTCGCACCGCGAGCGAGCGCAACGCGCTACCCAGGCGGTCATCGGGCGCAAACGGGAGGTTTTTGTCATAGTTGTCGCGGTTGATGGCCTCCACGTAAGTCGTGACGGCCGCCTGGCGCTTGCCGATTTGCGTCAGCGCACCCGTGAGCCCGCCCGTGGTGGCGGTACCGGTGGTGGCGCGTTCGGTTTTGCCGCTCACGATCTCCTGCGCGGTTGCTTCGGCCTCGCGCACGCGCTTGCCAAACAGAAACGCCACGATGGCCCCGGCCAGAATGATCAGCCCGCCGATGCTGCCACCGATGATCCAGACCTGCTGCATCAGACCGGCGACATTTGCCAGCACCAAATCGGCCGGCCGCTCGGTGATGAGCCAGCTCTTGTCGAGCGTCAGCTTGGCGGGGGTGTAGGCGCGCACGACCTGCTCGCCGAAGTAGTTCTCACCGAGTTCGACGCCACTGCCATATCGCGCACCCTGGTGAGGCGAGCGCAGGGTGTCGAAGGCCGTGCTAGGGTGGGCTTTGAGGGCTGCTGCGGCGGGTTTCGAGAGCTTGCTGCTCTCGAGGCCGCTGCCGAAGGCTTTCGGGCGCATGAGTGCGCGGCTGGGTGGTGTGAGTATCGCGCCATCGCCGGTGGCCAGGTAGACATCCGTGCGGGCGGTTTC